>NZ_JAKSXU010000180.1:0-74724 GCF_022829325.1 Methylobacterium sp. J-092
CCGCCGGAGAAGGCGTTGGGGTAACGCTCGGCCGCGCTCGCCGAGAGGCCGACGAGGTCGAGGAGCTCGCGAGCCCGGGCGCGGGCCTCCCGCCGGGGCGTGCCGTGCGCGATCGGGCCTGCCGTGATGATCTGCTCGACGGTGCGGCGTGGGTTCAGGGATGCGAACGGGTCCTGGAAGATCATCTGGATGCGCCGGCGCTCGTCACGCAGCGCGCGCGGCGCCAACGCCGTGTAGTCGAGGCTGCCGAGGCGCACCGTGCCCCGGTCCGGCTCGATCAGCCGGATCGCGAGGCGCGCGGTGGTGGACTTTCCGGAGCCGGATTCGCCGACGAGGCCGAGGGTCTCCCCGCGGCGGACGTCGAAGGCCACCTCCTTGACCGCCGCGACCACGCGCGGCTTGCCGAACAGGCCGGCGCGCGTGGCGTAGGTCTTGGTCAGCCCGATGGCCGAGAGGGCGAGGGGCTCGGCCTCGCGGGAGGCGCGCGCCGGCGGCACCAGGCTCGGCACCGCCGCGAGCAGGGCCTGGGTGTAGGGGTGCTGCGGATGCTGAAGGACGGTCTCGGCGCTGCCCTGCTCCACCAGTCGCCCGCGCTGGAGCACGGCGACATGGTCGGCGATGTCCGCCACCACGCCGAAATCGTGGGTGATGAACAGGACGCTCATGCCGCGCCGCCGCTGCAGGTCGCGGATCAGCTGGAGGATCTGGGCCTGGGTGGTGACGTCGAGCGCCGTGGTCGGCTCGTCGGCGACGAGGATCGAGGGCTCGAGGGCGAGCGCCATGGCGATCATCGCGCGCTGGCGCTGGCCGCCGGAGAGCTGGTGCGGGTAGGCGCGCACGATCTGCCCCGGATCGGGCAGGCCGACCTCGGTGGCGAGCGCGACGGCCCGGGCCCTGCGCTCGGCCGGCGTCAGGAGGGCGTGCGCCTCGAACATCTCGGCGATCTGGTCGCCGATGCGCATGACCGGGTTGAGGGCCGTCATCGGTTCCTGAAACACCATGGCGATGCGGCGACCGCGAAGGCTGCGCCAGCCGCGCTCGTCCAGGGTGAGCAGGTCTCGCCCCTCGAACAGGATCTCCCCGCCGACCGGCTTCAGCGCGCGGGGCAGGAGGCCGGTGAGCGCGTAGGCGCTCATCGACTTGCCCGAGCCCGACTCGCCGACGACGCAGAGGATCTTGCCCGGCATCAGGTCGAGGGAGAGGTCCTCGACCGCGTGGGGACGGTCCGAGCCCTTCGGCAGCGCCAGGGTGAGATTCCGGATGCGGACGACGGGCTCGCTCATGCTCAGGCTCCCTTGAGGGCTTTGCGCCGGGCGAGCACCGCCGGCCCGGTCTCGGCGAGGTCCCAGTACAGGCCCGCCATCAGCATCAGGGCCTCGCGCGAGGGCGGCCCGAGCAGGTGCTCGTCGGGGCCGTGCTGGAGGCAGGCCGGGTAGGAATGCGGCACCCACAGGGTCGGTAGGCCGAGGATCTCGGAAAAGGCGTCGTTGGGCAGCGAGCCGCCGAGGTTCGGCAGCAGGGCCGGCCGCTTGCCCGTGCTCTCGGCGATCGAGGCCAGCGCCCAGTCGACCCACGGGTCCTCGACGGGGAGCCGGGTGGCGCGGAACACCTCCGTGCGCGCGGCACGGACCTCGACCATCGGGTAGCCGTGGGCGTCGAGATGGGCGCGCAGAGCCGGCAGGATGCCTTCCCAGTCGGTGCCGACGACGAAGCGCAGCTGCAGCGTCGCCTTGGCGGTGGGCGGCACGGCGTTGAGCGGTCCGTCCGGGTCGCCGGTCTTGAAGGCCAGCACCTCGAGGGTGTTCCAGCCGAACACGCGCTCGGCCGCGGTCAGTCCCGGCTCACCCCAATCCGCGTCGATCTTCGGCGCGGTCGGATCGGTGCCCACAGTGATGTCGGCCAGCGCCGCCCGCACGTTGACGGGGAGCCCCGGTGGCCGAAGGGCGTCGAGAAGGATTTTGCCGCGTCCGTCGACGAGGGTCGCGATGGCGTTGGCCAGCACCGTGCCGGGGTTGCGCAGCAGGCCGCCCCAGTTACCGGAATGGTGGCTGCCCTCACGCAGGTCCAGCACCATCTCGAAGGTGTAACCGCCGCGCGAGCCCAGGAAGACCGTCGGCCGCTCGGCGCTGACGCGGGGCCCGTCCGAGGCGATAAGCACGTCGGCCTTGAGCGCCGCGGCCTCGGCGCGGCAGAGGTCGCGCAGGCCCGGCGAGCCGGCTTCCTCGCCCATCTCGATCAGCAGCTTGGTGTTGAAGCCGAGGCGCCCGTCGCGCGCCGCCATCACCGCCGCCAGCGCGCCGAGGTTGAGGATGTGCTGGCCCTTGTTGTCGGCGGTGCCGCGGCCGTACCAGCGCTCGCCCTCGATGGTCACGGTCCAGGGGTCGAGGCCGTCGCGCCACTGCTCGGGATAGCCCCGCACGGTGTCGCCGTGGCCGTAGATCAGCACCGTGGGCAGCGCGTCGCCCTCGTGGCGCTCGGCGATGAGGAACGGGCCGTGGACGCCGTCCGGGTTGTCGAGGATGCGGCTGGTGAAGCCGAGCGGCGCGATCCGCGGCACCAGGAAGTCGGTGAGGTAAGCCTTCAGCTTCGGCAGCTGCCCCGAGGTCTGGCTCTCGGTCGGGCGGGCGACGGCGTCCTGCAGCACGCTGAGGAAGCCGCCCTCGTCGTAGTGGCGCGCGGCGCGCGCGATCGCGTCGTGTCGGGACATGGGCTCACTCGATCTCGGTGCGGTGGGGTTTTTTGCGGGGCAAGGGGGGCTCAGCGCCGCCCCTCGGGGGCGGTGACGTCGCGGATGCCGTCGCCGAGCAGGTTGATCGCCAGGACGAGGATCAGGAGCGCGACGCCCGGGATGGTGATCACCCAGGGCTGGAAGAACATGTACGGCTTGCCCTCGGCGATCATCAGGCCCCAGGACGGCAGCGGCGGCTGCACGCCGAGGCCGAGGAAGGACAGGGCGGCCTCGAGCAGGATGGCGTGCGCCATCTCCAGGGTCGCCACCACGATGAGCGCGTTGAGGATGTTCGGCAGCACCTCCTGGAACAGGATGCGGGCCGGGGAGAAGCCCGTTGCGCGGGCCGCGGCGATGAAATCCTGGTCGCGGATCTGCCGGGTCGCCGCGCGGGTGACCACGGCGAAACGGTCCCAGAGCAGGAAGCCGAGCACCAGCACCACCACCTTCAGCGAGCCGCCGACGAGGGAGGCCATGGCGAGCGCGACCAGCACCACCGGCATGGCCAGCCGCGTGGTCACGACGTAGCTCACCACCGCGTCGACCCGGCCGCCGAAATAGCCGGCGCAGATGCCGAGCGTCGTGCCGATCACGCCCGAGATGGCGGCCGCCGCGATCCCGATCAGCAGGGAGATCTGGCTGCCGTAGATCAGGCGGCTGAGGTAGTCGCGCCCGAGCTTGTCGGTGCCGAGCACGTGGTCCCACGTGCCCTTCGCCTGCCAGATCGGCGGGATCAGGCGCCGCGAGACGTCCTGGGCGTAGGGATCGTGGGGCGCGATCAGCGGGGCGGCGAGCGCGCAGAGCAGGATGGTCCCGAGGATGCCGGCACCGATCACAAAGCCGCCGTGGCGGAGACCGCGCCGAAGCGCCAGGGCGGTGGGCGAGCGGGCGGCGGGCAGCGCCGCCGGCCTATCGGCCGGGAGGGCCGCCGGCGTCTCGGGCAAGCCGGCGCTGAGCGGGGAAGCGGATGGCTGGAGGGTCATTGGCGCAGCCGGGGATCGAGGAAGGCGTTCAGGAGGTCGGCGGCCAGCGTCAGAGCGATGTAGATCATCGCCAAAACCAGCACGATCGCCTGCACCACCGGGAAGTCGTTGCGGGCGATGGATTCCCAGGCGAGCTGGCCGAGCCCCTGGAGCGAGAACACCGCCTCGATCACGATCGAGCCGCCGAGCATGAAGCCGAACTGGACGGCGGCGAGCGCGATCACCGGGATCACGGCGTTGCGCAGCGCATGCCGGATCAGGATCTTTCGCGGCGGCAGACCTTTGGCGCGGGCGGTCCTGACATAGTCCGAGGCCAGCACTTCGAGCATGCCGTTGCGGGTCAGCCGCATCACCGCCGGCATGGCGTAGTAGCCGAGCGCGATCGCCGGCAGCACGAAGTGCTTCCAGGTCGTGTTGCCGGAGACCGGCAGCCAGCGCAGGTTCACCGAAAAGATCATGATCAGGGTCAGGCCGAACCAGAAGCTCGGCATAGCCTGGCCCAGCACCGAGACCGAGAGGGCGGCCCGGTCGATCCAGGTGTCGCGCCGGACCGCGGCGAGCACCCCGAGGGGGATGGCCACGAAAAGCGCCACGGCCAGGGCCACCACTCCGAGGAACAGGGTGATCGGCAGGCGGGCGGCGAGCAGGTCGATCACGCTCTCGCGGAAGTAGAACGAGTTGCCGAAATCGAGCCGGATCGCCCGGCCCGCCCAGGCGGCGAACTGAGCCAGGAGGGGCTGGTCGAGCCCGTACTGGACCCGGATCGCCTCAACCTGGACGGAGGTCGCCTCCGGCCCCGCGATCGCGGTGGCCAGGTCCCCGGACAGGTGCAGCAGCATGAAGCTCGCCACCGACACCGTCACGGCGACCGCCAGGGCCACCAGACTTCGTTGGATCATGAATCGCAGCATGGTCCGGCTCCCTCGGTCGGTCGGCGGTCGGTCGGCTTCAGGCGCCGGCCGTCACTTCCATTGCGCCGCGTAGAAGCGCGGCAGCTCGTCGGGCTGCGCCGTGAAGGTCAGGTCCGACGTGAAGGCGTAGTTCGTCGAGTACGAGAACAGCGGCAGGGCGTAGGCCTGGCCGGCGATGCGCTTGAGCGCTTCGGCGTACTTGACCTTCCGCACCGCAGGGTCGGTCGCTCCGTCCCCGGCTTGGAGAGCCGCGATGGTCTCGGGGTCCTTGGTCAGATCCTCGTCGCCGCCGCGGAAGTAGACGCCCGTGAAGGCCGATACGTCGAGGACCGAGAACGAACCCCAGGTCTGGAAGGCGATCGAGACCTTGCCGCCGCGGATGAGGTCGCGGAGCGCCGCGTAGCGCAGGTAGTTCAGCCGGGCGGTGATGCCGACGGCGCGCAGGTAGCCGATCACGGCCTCGGCGTAGTCGCGCTCGCGGTAGGCGCCGAGATCGATCTCGAAGCCGTTCGGGTAGCCCGCCTCCTTGAGGAGCGCCTTGGCCTTGGCCGGATCGTAGCTGTAACGCGGCACGCCCTCGTCGGTGCAGCCGAACTGGTCGATGAAGCAGGCCGCGTTCATCACCCGGCTCCCGCCGCGCACGAGGTTGTCCACCATGGCCTTGCGGTCGACGGCGTACGAGATCGCCTGCCGGACGCGGGGATCCTTCAGGGGCGAGTTCTCCTTGGCCCGGCCGAGGGTGTCGAACTGCAGAAAGCCGACCCGCATGGTTTCGGCGCTGAGGACCGAGACGTTGGGGGCGCCCTTCAGCTGGTCGGCCTGATCGCTCGGCACGCGCCAGATCCAGTCGATGCCGCCAGTGACGAGCTCGGCCATGCGGCTGTCGGCGTCGGGGATGACGCGGAACTCGAGCTTGCCGATCTTGGCCGCGCCGATCGGGCTGCCGGGCCAGTACTTGGCGAAGCGCTCCATCTTGACGCCGCGCCCGTTCTCGACCGCGGTGATGCGGTAGGGGCCGGTGCCGACCGGCGCCTTGGCGAAGCCGTCGAGGCCGACGCGCCTAAAATAGGCCGCCGGGAAGATCGGGGTCGGCCCGGCGAGGTATTCGAGCGCCGCCGGGAAGGCCGCCTTCAAATGGATGCGGACCGTGTGGGCGTCGACGACCTCCGTCGACTTCATCCAGTCGACGTTCTGCTTCGTCACCGTGCGGGCTTCCGGCGTCAGCACGTAGTTGAAGGTGAAGGCCACGTCTTCCGGGCCGAAGGCGTCGGCGTTGTGGAAGGTCACGCCCTCACGCAGGGTCAGTTCCAGGGTGACGGGATCGACCCACCGCCAAGAGGTGGCCAGCATCGGCTGGTAGGTGCCGGTCTTCGGGTCGCGGTAGATCAGGGTGTCCCAGACGTTGCGGGCCAGGATGACGCCCTCGCGGGCGCTGTTGTGGTAGGGGCTGACGTTTTCCGGCTCGGTGTCGGAGGCGTAGACCAGGGTGTCGTTCGCCTTGCCGGCGACGGCCGGGACGCTGGCGGCCAGCATCAGCAGGGTGAGCGCGGCGCGTGCCGTGGAGCCGTGTCTCGCCATGATCCCGCTCGCCATGATGTCGGTCCTTTTCGCCCGTCCGCGCGATCGGCCTCGTGCCGGCCGCATCGGTATGCCGCTTTTTTCGTCGTGCCATGGTGTTGTGCAATTGGCATCGCAACAAGTAGAATTTCGCGATTGCTGCCGTGCCGTTTCGGCAATCGACAGGTTTCCATGAACGTTTCGGGCCTCCGCTACGTCTTGGCCGTCGCCAGAACCGGGTCGATCGCCGCGGCGTCGACGCACTTGAACATCGCGGCGTCGGCGATCAGCCGGCAGATCTCCAACCTCGAGAGCGAACTCGGCTGCGTCCTCTTCGAGCGGCGCCCGCGCGGCATGGTGCTGAGCCCGGCCGGGGAGCTGCTGGCGGAACACGCGCGCCAGACCCTCCTGCGCGCCGAGCAGGTCGCGGCCGATATTCAGGAATTGCAGGGCCTCGCGCGCGGCTTCATCCGCGTCGCCACCTCGGAGGGCTTCGCCCTCGACCTGCTGCCCAACGCGATCGCGGAGTTCCACGCCGCCCATCCGGGCATCCGCTTCGAGGTGCAGATGCTGCCCCCCGCCCAGGTCACGCACGTCGTGGCGGCGGGCGACGCCGACATCGGCATCACCTTCGCGCTTGCCCCCTCGAGCCTGGTCGCGGTCGCCTACGACAACGCCGTCGAGATGGTGGCGCTCAGTGCCCCCGATCATCCCCTGGCGCGCCGACCCGCGATCCGGCTCGCGGACCTGAAGGCCTACCCGATCGCGGTGCCGACCCTCGACACCACCGCTCGCCGGGTCTTCGACGCGGCCTGCCTCGCGGAGGGCATCACCATCGAGCCGACGCTCACGGCCAACATCCTCTCCGCCCTGCTGCCCTTCGTCCGGCGGACGAAGGGGCTCGCGCTGATGTCGGCCCTCACGGTGCAGACGCCGGTGCGCCTCGGCGAGCTCGTCTGCATCCCGGTGCATGCGCGGATGAGCCTGATGCGGGGCATCCAGGTCCAGGTGATGCGCGACCGCAAGCTGCCGCACGCCGTTCAGGCCTTCCTGCGCCGGCTCGTCGCCGCGCTGCCGCCGACGGAGCCCGGCGGCGTCTGACATCGGTCGGCCGGTCGGGCGCAAGACGGCTCAGCCGTTTCGGAAGGTGTAGCTGTAGCCGTTGAGCGCGGGGGCGCCGCCCAGATGGGCGTAGAGCACCTTCGCGCCCTTGGGGAAGAAGCCCTTCCGCACGAGGTCGATCATCCCCTGCATCGACTTCCCCTCGTAGACGGGGTCGGTGATCATGCCCTCCAGCCGGGCCGAGAGGCGGATCGCGTCCACCGTCTCCTTCGAGGGCACGCCGTAGACCGGGTAGGCGTAGTCCTCGTTGAGCACGATGTCGTCCTCGGCGATCGCCGGCGCGCCGACGAGGGCGGCGGTATTTTTTGCGATCTCCAGCACCTGAGCCTTGGTCTGGGCGGGCGTGCAGGACGCGTCGATGCCGATGACGTTGCGGGCGCGCCCGTCGGCGGCAAAGCCCACCACCATGCCGGCATGGGTCGAGCCGGTGACGGTGCAGACCACGATGTAGTCGAAACGCAGGCCCATCTCGGCCTCCTGGGCGCGGACCTCCTCGGCGAAGCCGACGTAGCCGAGGCCGCCGAACTTGTGCACCGAGGCGCCGGCGGGGATCGCGTAGGGCTTGCCGCCCTTGGCCTTCACGTCCTCTAGGGCCCTGGTCCAGCTCTCGCGGATGCCGATGTCGAAGCCGTCGTCGACGAGCTGCGTCTCGGCGCCCATGATGCGGGACAGCATGATGTTGCCGACCCGGTCGTAGACGGCATCCTCGTGCGGGACCCAGGCCTCTTGGATCAGCCGGCACTTCATGCCGATCTTGGCGGCGACCGCCGCGACCATGCGGGTGTGGTTCGACTGCACACCGCCGATCGAGACCAGGGTGTCGGCCCCGCTCGCGATGGCGTCGGGCACGATGTACTCGAGCTTGCGCAGCTTGTTGCCGCCGTAGGCGAGGCCCGAATTGCAATCCTCGCGCTTGGCGTAGATCAGCACGTCGCCGCCGAGATGGGCCGTTAGCCGCGGCAGGTGCTCGATCGGGCTCGGGCCGAAGGTCAGGGGATAACGCTCGAACTTCGACAGCATGGGCGACGTCCTTTGTTGGTCAGCCCGAGAAAGCTAGCAAAGTCGGTGCGGAAGGTGCTCTCGAAATGCGCCGTTGTTTCCTATTGCGATGAGACAGCCGGCGGTCTTAGCCGAAAGATCGTTGCGCCATCACCCATTGGAATGGAAGGATCGTTCATAAGCGCTCGGCGAGGGCGAACGAGCCGTGAGCTTCGCCGACGGCTTTATGATGGGCGGCCGCATGTGCGATGCCGTCCGGGCCCGGTGGACGAGGCCAGCCGCCCGGCCGCCGATTCGTCCCCGGCCGGCTCAGCACGCCGGCCCGGGCGATCCGAGCCGATTTCCGTCACAGGATACCGCCCGTATGAGCGCCGCCTGCACGCCCCCGCTCGATCTCCCCGATGCCGTGCGGGATGCCAAACCCACGGTCTGGCGCAACCCGCGCCTGGGCCGAGCCGCCGAGATCCTGCCGGGCCTGGCCTTCGGCCTCGCGGACGTCGCGGCGGCCGAGGCGCGCTGGCGCCGCTTCGATCCGCTCCTCGCCCGGCTGTTTCCCGAGCTCGCGACCGGTCGGATCGATTCGGCTCTCCTGCCGCTCTCCGCCGACTTGGCCGCCCTGGTGTCGGGACGCCCGGGGGCCTCGGCTTGGGTGAAGGCCGACCACGACCTCCCGATCACCGGCTGCATCAAGGCGCGGGGCGGCGTCTACGAGGTGCTGGTCGAGGCCGAGCGGCTCGGCCTCGCGGCGGGCTGGCTGTCGGGCGCGCCCTCCTATGCCCGCCTCGCCGACCCGGATGTCCGGGCGGCCTTCGGCGCCCACACGATCGCGGTGGGAAGCACCGGCAACCTCGGGTTCAGCGTCGGGGTGATCGCCCGCGCCTTCGGCTTCCAGGTCGAGGTGCACATGTCCCACGACGCCAAGGCGTGGAAGAAGCGCCGCCTGCGCGACCTCGGCGCCCGGGTGGTGGAGCATGCGGGCGATTACGGCCGCGCCGTCGCCGCCGCGCGGGTCGCCTTCGAGGGCCGCGCCGACGCGCACTTCGTCGATGACGAGAGTTCGAAGGACCTGTTCCTCGGCTACGCGGCGGCGGCCTTCGACCTGCAACGCCAGCTCGAGGCGGCGGGCGTGAGCGTGGACGCGGCCCATCCCCTGTGCGTCTACCTCCCCTGCGGCGTCGGCGGCGCCCCGGGCGGCGTCACCCTCGGCCTGAAGCTGCTCTACGGCGACGCCGTGCGCTGCGTCTTCGTCGAGCCCGTCGCCGCGCCCTGCATGCTCGTGCAACTCGCCGCAGGCTCGGCGCGGTCGGTGAGCGTCTACGAGATCGGCCTCGACAACCGGACCGCGGCGGACGGCCTGGCCGTGGCCGCCGCCTCGATGCTGGTGGCCGGCACCGTCGGCGCCCTCGTCGAGGCCGTGGTGACGGTGAGCGACGCCGACCTGTTCGCCTGGCTGCGCGATCTCTGGGACCGGGCGGGCTTGCGCCTCGAGCCGTCGGCGGCGGCGGCCTTCGCGGCGGTGGGGCCAGCCTGCGGCGTCCTGCCGGACGTCGCCCACGCGACGCACGTCGTCTGGACCACCGGCGGGGCGCTGCTGCCGGAGGCGGAGTTCCAGGCCGCCCTCGCGCAAGCGGCTTGAAATCAAGCAGCGGAGGCTGAGTGCTCAATCCAATGAAGGCCTGTCGTCCAATAAGCTGCGGCGCCGGCACCATACGGCAGACGTCATAACGTGCCGGGGCCGCCGTTCGTCCGGTTTCCTGGGAATTCGCCGACAGCTGTCCGACCGCTTTCCACCCGACGCGGTCGTAGAGCGGACAGACGGGTTCCGACCCATCCCGGTCGTAGAAGCCGGTCATGGCGACACCGCGGAAGCGGACAGCCGCCTCGTTGCCCGTCCGACGAAACGTCGGTCCAAGATGTACCTATTCGGAAGCAGCTCTTTCATCGCGGGAGAGCCGAAGGCGTAGCGTGTTCTTGAGCGCGCCGCGGAGGCATGACCGCAGCCTACAGCCGGATTCCGCGGACTGAACCCACAAAGTTGCCCCAAGCCGCCGCTAGCGTGGTACCTCGGCGCGATCGCGGCACATGCGCAACCCTGAAGCGAACGTTCGGTGCGCATCCTCGTGCTCGAAGACGACCCCGTGCTTTCGGACGGCCTGGTCTCAGGGTTGTCGTTGCATGGCATGACCGCGGACTGCGTTGCCACATGCGGGGACGCGATGTCGATCTTCGATGCAACGCATTACAGCGCGGCGATCTTGGATTTGATGCTGCCCGACGGCTCCGGACTGGACGTGCTAAGCCACATCCGCGCGCGGGACGACGCCACACCGGTCATGGTCCTCACCGCGATCGACGCCGTCGCCGACCGGATCGCCGGGCTCGACCGCGGCGCGGACGACTACATGGGCAAGCCGTTCGACCTGGGCGAGCTCGCAGCCCGGCTTCGTGTCATGATCCGGCGGGCGGCAGGACGCGCCTCTGCAACCTTCGCGTGGCGCGACCTCACGATCGACTTGAGCAGCCGGTTGGTCGCGCGGGCGGGCGTCGCGCTTAACCTTTCGCGCCGGGAGTTCGCCTTGCTGGAGGCGCTGATCGAGCGGCCCGGCCGTGTGTTGTCCCGAAGCCAGCTGGAAGCCCGCCTCTACGGCTGGAACGAGGAGATCGGCAGCAACGCGCTTGAAGTTCATGTCCACAATCTGCGCGCCAAGATCGGACGGGACGCGGTCGAGACCGTGCGCGGCCTCGGCTACCGCATCCGGGAGGAGCGTGCGTGAACTCCCTGCGCATGCGCCTGTTCGTTACCTTGGTCACGGCAACCGGGCTGGTCTGGCTCGCCGCCATCGCCTGGACCTATGTCGACAGCCGCGCCCAGTTCGAGAGCATCCTCGACCGCCGCCTCATGGAGGCGGCCCGCATGGTCGACAGCTTGTTCACGCCGGCGCGGGCGGGGGCCGCACGGCAGGTGGCCGGAAACGGCGACGCCCTTGCGCGGGTAGTGCGTTACGACCGTCATCTCAGCTGCCAGATCTGGTCCCTGGACGGGCGCCTGATCGGCGCCTCGGACGGGTCGCCGGATCCGGTCTTGTCGGACCAGCACGAAGGGTTCTCGAACCGCGTGGTCGAGGGTCAAGCTTGGCGTGTCTACGCCCTGTCCGACCCCGCCAAGGGCTTCCGCATCCTCGTGGGCGACAATCTCGGGCAGCGGCGGCAACTGGAGCACGGCCTGGTCGAAAGCCTGCTGCTCACCGCCGGTTGCGTCCTGCCGATCCTGGCGCCGCTCATCTGGCTCAGCGTCGGCCGGGGCCTGCGGCCGTTGAACCGCGCGACCCGCGACCTCGCCGCCCGGGATGCCGACAACCTGGAGCGGGTCGAGACCGGCCGAATGCCGTCGGAGATCCGGCCGCTGGTCGATGCGCTGAACCGGCTGTTCGGTAAGGTCGCGGCTGCGCGCGAACACGAGCGCACCTTCCTGGCCTATGCGGCGCACGAGTTGCGGACGCCGCTGGCCGGCCTGAAGACGCAGGTTCAAGTGGCCATGAAGGCGCCCGGCGCCGCCATGCGGGATGCCGCCCTCGCCCAGACCCTGCGCGCGGTCGATCAATCGGCACGCCTCGTCGAGCAACTCCTGACGGTTTCGCGCCTCGACAGCGGCGGGCGCCCAGCCACCATCGCCTGGATCCCCGTGGAGGAGCGCCTGCGCGATCTGCTTGCAGGGATGGGCGGCGTGCCGACGTCGGAGCGCGTCGCCTTCGCACCCGCCCTCATCAAGCTTGAGATCCAGATGGACGAGGACCTGTTCGACCTCGCCATGCGCAACCTGATGGAGAACGCCCTGTCGATGACCCCCCCGGAGGGGGCGATCACCTGGGATGCCGCGCTCGGCGCGGATGGAAGCGCCACCCTGTCGATCACCGACGAGGGACCCGGCATTGCCGAGTCGGAGCGCGCCCTGGTGATCCAACGCTTCGTGCGCGGCAGCCGGCGGGCGAAGCTCGGCAGCGGCCTCGGCCTCTCGATTGTCACCATGGCGCTGATGCAATCCGGCGCCCGCCTGCACCTCGACGGACGGGACGGCGGCCCCGGCCTCAAGGCGAGCGCGATCTTCGGCCCCGGGCTCGCCAGGCGTGCTCCGCCCGCTACGGCTCGCCTTTGACTTGGGCGAGGTAGTCGACGATCACCCGCGCATCCTCCGGCGTGATCAGAGCCTTGTAGGCGGTGATCATCTTGTCGACGACCGCATGCCACTCCTCCCGCGAGAGGGCGGGCTGGTTCAGGGTGTGGTCGGCGGAGTGACAAGCCGTGCAGTTCGACGCGATGACGTCGGAGCCCGGCCCGGCGGGGAAACCAACATCGTCGCCGAAGGGCAAGTCGATTTCGGGCGTCGGGCGAAGCTCCAGCGGCGCGGCGGCGAAGGCCGGCACCGGGCCGGCAAGAAAGCCGGCAATGAGGCCGGCCAGCAGGGTGGTGCGGAGGGATCGGGACATGGTCGCGCTCACCCCTCAGGCCGCCACGAGGTCGAGGGTCTCGACCTGGTTGGACATGTACCCCCCCGGGTTCCAGACGCGCCGCATCGGCTGCATCACCCGGTCGGTGTTGATGCAGCGGGCTATCACGGTGTGCGCCCCGCGAGCGGGGAGGCTGATCGTGGCCTGCCATTGCCGGAAGCTGTACGTGCCCTCATCCTTGCCAAGGGTCGTGGGCTGCCAGGTCCGGCCGCCATCGAGCGACAGGTCCACCGCGGCGACCCCGCGGTCGCCCCCGAAGGCGATGCCGCGCACCGGTTGCGGCGCCCCGACCGGGACGATGTCGCCCGGCTTGAGGTTGGTCACGAATGCGCGGGGCAGGTTCCGGGTGATCGGGATCATGCCGAAGCCCTTCTGCCCGGGCTCGACCGTGTAGTGGGGCGTATCAGGCACCCGGTAGCTCCGGGTCGTCCAGACGCTCGGGTCGGGGTGGTCTGTCACTTCGATGTCGTCGAGCATCTTGATCCAGTAGACGGCCGACCAGCCGGGGACGATGAGCTTGAGCGGGAAGCCGTTGAGCATCGGCAGTTGTTGGCCGTTCATCGCAAAGGCCAGCATGACCTCGCCGTCGCGGGCGTGATCGATGTCGAGAGCCTTCACGAATTTCGGTGCGTCAGGCAGCTGCGGCTCATCGAGCCCGCCGAACTGCACATGGGTGGCCCCGGCCTTCACGCCGGCGCGATCAAGGACATCCTTGAGGCGCACACCGGCATAGAGAGCGTTGCTCATGGAGCCGTTCGCCCATTGGGCACCGGCGACCCGGGGCTGCGCGTAGAGACGCGAATTGCCGGCGCACTGGCTGACCGCCGCGATCTCGAAGCGCGGCAGATCGTGGATCAACTCACGCAGCGACAGCGCCTGCGACCGCTCGACGAGGCCGTGGACCTTCAGGGCGAAGCTGTCGGTGTCGATGCGAGTCGGGAAGGTGGCCCAATGCCAGCTGACGAAGTGCTGGTCGTTCGGGGTGAACACGCCGGTGTCGAAGACCTCGAACGGCGTCTCCAGCCAAGGCGGCCGGGTGCGCTGGACGATCATACGCCCCTTCTCGGGATATAACGTGGTCATGGGCCGGGTGCTCGGGCCGCCCGGGATATGAAAATCAAAGGTGTCGGCGCGAGCTCGGCCGGCGAGCAGGCCCATCCCGCCGAGGGCGGCGGCCGACAGGAGGCCGCGGCGGCTCGGCGACGATAACGTGGTATGTTGAGGCATCGAATCCAAAGTTCCGCTGAGCCGGAGCCCAAGAGGCCGGCGCAGGGTCTCCGCGCCCCTCAGCTTAAGGGCACCTTAAATGCGCTGCGGCTCGTCTCGGAACGTGGATGGGTGAAGCGAGGCGTGAGGCTAGTCGCAGCAACAGCCGAGCCGCGTTTCCGATTGTAAATCGCAGACGTCAGCCTCGGTCGACTTGGTGGCCCAATCCCAGAGCGCATGCGCAAGGAGTGCGAAGAGGATCGCGAATGGGCGCGACAGCGTCTGCTTCTTCGAACTCTCGCTCAAAAGCGGACGGTCGCCAATCCACCCATGCTGGTCGCAGATCGCTACCCCAACGTGCAACCCGGAAACAGACGTTCCCAGCTTCGGCAACGGGTGGCTTTCGGCCGGTCTGCTTCTAATCGCTGAAGCATCGCAGCGGACATCGCACGACCTTCGACGGGCTTTGAAAGCAGCGGCGTGCGTTGGATTAGCGCCTAGCGCTCGGGGTATGCAGCGCTTTGAGGGGGGTAGCTGGCCAAGTAACGGGCACGCTCCCAGAGATCGATACCATGGCCGTTGGGCAGCGTTGCCGCGATGGCCTTAGCTTCATCATCGCTTTTCGCCTGGATCGTGAGACTCTCCCCCACGCTCCCATCTACCCTGAGGCTGAACACCCGATACAACCGTGGTCCCGGAGCAGGCTCATCGATACTGGTTGGTGAGCCTGACACGCGAAGAACAATCCAGTGCGGGCGGGACCAGGGATGATCGCCGCCTTGAGTTGCAGACGCCCACGCCAGCGGATCGAGGGGCTATAGAAACACTGGCATGGGCGCCACCGGTAAAACTGGCGAGATCGATTTTGCACAATCGACCACGAACCGCACCCCGGAAAAGTGCTCAAGCCTCGTTGGCCGCCCGCGACTTTTCTTGAGGAGGCGGCAGCGGTCTGAGCGACTGCGTCGGGTCGGATGCGGAATGGCTCGGGGTAGCTTTCCACCAGGTTGCTTCGGGGCGAAAAAGGTATCAGGGCGGTCGTCGCTTTCCCGCGCGCTCAGGCCCCACAACGGACCGTCGCTTGGCCTCACCCTGCCCCTAGGACTATCACGGCCACAGTCGCTCGCGCGTCCAGCCTCCGTGGTTCTCTCGCCGGTATCGCAAACGCGTATGTCTGCGTTCCTCGTCCGCCTGCCAGAACTCGACCTCATTCGGCTTGACGGCGTAGACCGCCCAGGTCGGTGATACGGTGGATGGGTCGGCCTCGATCCGACGACGCTGCTCGGCTAAGCCCGCATCCAATGCTGCGTCACTAACGAGGACGTCGCTCTGCCGAGCGAGCAAAGCGCCCGTACGCGAACCGATAGGGCGGGCCAAGAAGTCCGCCTCACAGATCTCTCGATCCATTTCGATAACCGGACCTCGCAGGCGGACCTGCCTACCCAGCGGTTGCCAGTAAAATGTCAGGGCAGCGCGGGGCTGGGCGGCGATTTGGCGGCCCTTGGGACTGAGCTTTGTGCTGGCGAAGTGCCACCCATCGGCATCCACGTTCTTAAGGATCAAGACGCGGGCATCAGGGTACCCCTGCTCATCGACAGTCGAGAGCGTCATGGCATGGGCTTCGGGTATGCCCCGATTGATAGCATCGTAGAGCCATGTATCGAAAAGACCGCGTGGGTCATCCGGGGTAGCGCCAGCATCGAACGGCGGGAAGGGACCGGCAAGGGACTTAAGGCCGCGAAGCCGCTCTTTGAGTGACATGAACTGCTCCGACATCGACTAACGGGAGGACGGCGCGAGCCAACCGACCGCCAATGAATAGTCAAGCTGTTTCCCACCCAACCCGGAGTTGCTGCGATGCTGTCGAACGGCTGCTTTAGAGAAACGCCGCCGGCAGTCCGAGCGGCTGGCTTGGGTCGAGACCTGTCCTCCGCTCTACGGTTGGGTCTCGCCGAGGATGCTGCCGCCGTCGGCCTCGCCGTCCTGGTGGTGTCGTCGGCCGAGCGCCATTCCCGAATGGCCGGCGCAGTCTCCCGCGCCCGTAGCTAGGGACCGTATGCCTTCACCCTAGATGGCCCGTCGAGGGGGCGCTCGATTGGGTCGAGGATGGAATGATTGACCGTCCTACGATCACCAGGAGGCATGGCGGAGGGAGGGGGGGGCAGCATCACGGGCCCTTGCTGAGCCGGTGCGGCCTACCGACCCCCCTCTTCCCCGCGGACGCAGCGATTGGGGACGTGGCGTCCCCTTAGATCCGATCCGATCCAACTTCCCACGACGTCGGCTGCGCTTATCTCTGATGAACGACGTGCCGCCGGAAGGCACGAACCGGCTGCCCAGTCCGAAAGGAACCTCGTGTCCCCATTGTTCACCCCGTATTCCCTCGCGGGGCTGGAGCTCGCCAATCGGATCGTGATGGCGCCGCTGACCCGGTCCAGGGCAGCGAACGAAGCCGCCGACACGATGACCGCGCTCTACTACACGCAGCGGGCCACCGCCGGGCTGATCGTCTCTGAGGGCACGACCATCAGTCGGGAAGGCCGCGGCTACCTGTTCAATCCCGGCATCTTCTCGCCGGAGCAAGTCGCCGGGTGGAAGACCGTCACTGGCTCGGTGCACGGTGCCGGCGGCCACATGTTCGCGCAGCTCTGGCACGTGGGGCGCGTGTCGCACACATCCCTGCAGAACGACGGGGGCCAGCCTGTCAGCGCCTCGGCCAGAACGGCGGCGGGTGCCAAGGCCTACGCGTACGACGATGCCGGCAAGCCAACCTTCTTGGAGACGTCTACGCCGCGAGCCCTGTCGACGGACGAGGTCCCCCGAGTGGTGGAGGACTTCGCGACGGCCGCCTCGAACGCCGTCGCGGCTGGGTTTGACGGCGTCGAGGTTCACGGCGCCAACGGCTACCTGCACGAGCAGTTTCTCAACCCGCACGTGAACGACCGCCCCGACCGCTACACTGGAGCGACGGTCGCGGGCCGCATCGCCTTCACGCTCGACGTGGTCGACGCCATTGCGGCGCGTATCGGGGCCTCCAAGGTCGGCATCCGGATCTCGCCCTATGGCCGGCTGTTCGACATGCCCGCCTACGACGGGACCGAGGTGACCTACCTCACGCTGGCGGCGGAGCTCGACCGGCGCGGCATCGCCTACATCCACGTCATGGACCAGTCGGGCTTCGACACCGGCGAGATGACGGTGGATGCGATCCCGGCTCAGCCCCCTTCTGGGACAAGCTCCGCAAGGCTTTCCCGACCGGTGCGATCATCCTCGCCGGGGGCATGACCCTCGACCGGGCGAACGCGCTCATCAGCGAGGGGACCATCGACCTCGCCGCCTTTGGGCAGGCGTTCATCGCCAATCCGGACCTGGTCGCACGTCTGCGGGAAGGCTTCCCGCTCGCGGTTCCGGACAAGGCGACATTCTACGGCGGGGGGGCTGCTGGGTACGTCGACTACCCGTCCTACCAGGCCGCTTGAGCCGCTCCCGCGATCCCGCGCTCCGCCTCATCCAAGGATACGATCTTGCCCAAACTCACGACGACCGTCGATTACGCCCACCGCGATAAGCCTATCGCAATCAACTCCTACACTACGGTGCTCCGTCACCCGAAGGTGCCGCACGAGCTGTTCGCCACCTACTGGCGGGACGTGCACGGCCCGCTGTGCTCGCGCATCCCCGGGCTCGGCTGGTACGTACAGAACCACCTCTCCCGCGAGCAGGACGCACGCCTCTGGCCGGCAATGGACGGCATCCGGCCCTTCCCAAACTACGACCTGGATGGCGGCGTCGAGATCGGCTTCCACTCCGCAGAGGACCAGGCCGCCTTCAACGAGGCCTGCCCGATCCTGTTTGCGGACGAGCAGAACATGTTCGCGGCGACGGTCGCCTACGCGCTGCCGAAGGGGTCAACGACGCTGGTCGACCGGGTTGCGGAACCCTCCCCGAACGCTGACGATGGTCTCGACCGCATTCACCTGCATCTCGGTGCCGCCCATGACGATGCGGCAGTGTTCGGCGACCGCATCGGTCGTCTCGCCCGCGCACTCGCCGCCGAGGAGGCGGTGCTGCGGGTTCGCCTCCATCTGCCGGAGCCTTACGACAACGCCCACCCGGCTCCCCCGGCGCCCAATGTCGGGCACGAGGTCCCGGCCGAACGTCGCCTGATCGCGATCCTCGACCTCGCCTTCGCCTCACCCCTGGACCGGAGTCTGTTCTACGCGTCCGACGCCTTCCTGCAAGCCAGCGAGGGCCTGGCGGCCGATGTCGCGTATGCGTCGCCGTTTGCGGTGAGCGGCGTCTACACGTATGTCCGCGACAAGGAACTGACGCTCGCCGGCCTGCGGGGCAGCCGTCCGGCGCAGCTCATCGAAAGGCTCGGCGCCCGCAACCAGGTCGCCGCCAATGTCCGCCACCTGCTGCACACCGGTACGCTTCTCGACCGCTGATGACCCAGACCGGGGTGCCAGTGCGGCTTCGGACCGGCGATCCCCACGCCGAAACCGGGACCGCGTCGCACGGCAGTCCCACCATGTCGCCTGAGCGCATCGAGGACATCGTCGCGTTCGTGCACGCGGCGGACGCGCGGAGCTTCACGGTGGCGGCCGAGCGGCTCGGCCTTTCGCGGTCCACGGTTGGCAAGCGGATCACGCGCCTGGAGGCACGCCTCGGCGCTCGCCTGCTGCACCGCACGACCCGCAGCGTGACGCTCACCGACGAGGGCGCAAACTTCCACGGGCAATGCGCGGAGATCCTGGAAGCGTTGGAAGCCGCCGAGGCGGTGGTGACGGCACGGGGTATCGCGCCGAGCGGACGCTTGAGGATTGAACTGCCGGTCTCGCTTGGGCGCCTGCAGGTGCTGCCAGTCCTCCAGCGGTACATGCGCCTCTGGCCGGCAGTAAGGTTGAACGTCAGCTTCAGCGACCGTTACGTCGACCTCGTCGACGAGGGAATCGACGTCGCGGTCCGCGTCGGCAGCAGGGTCGACAGCAATCTCGTGACCAGGAAGGTGGCGGCCCACACGCTCGTGACCTGTGCCGCGCCGGACTACCTCGCCCGCCGGGGCACGCCGGTGACCATCGAGGACCTGCTGGATCACGATTGCCTGACGTTCTCTCATGGCGGCCGCCCGGTCGAATGGCGGTTTCGCGACCACGGCGCCCGGCGGACGGTCGCGGTTGGGGGCCCGCTGACTTCCAACAACGCGGAGGGGCTGCGCGACCTGGTCGTCGCCGGCCTCGGGATCGGGCAGTTGGCCACGTTCCTCATCTCCGACGAACTGAGGGATGGCAGGCTCGTGCCGATCCTCGCGGGCCACGCGTCTGAAGGCGAGCCGCTGTCGGTCGTGTACCCGGTCCGTCGGCTCCTGCCGCCCAAGGTCACGGCGTTCGTGGAACTGCTTGTCGCGTCATGGCAGCCGCGGCCGCCCTGGGACCTCTGATCGGGTCTAACGTAGTGAGCCGACGGCAGCAGCCGAAACGGCAAGGATTGGTCATGGGATGGCTCGACTCGATGGAGGGGAGCCAGGATCTCACATCCAGGTCAGACGGCCCTCAATCAGCACATGAGGCAGGCATCAATCCGCAAGCCTCGAAGCTGTCACCCATCCCGCGGGAGCGGGTTCGTTCGACCGCCAAGTTCAGTCGAACTTGGGCCCTGACTTCACGTCCGCTTATGGGCGGACTAAAAAAACGGGTGAGAGGCCAGGTTGGGTCGAATACAGAACGTCCGCTTCTGGCCGGTCGGTCAACGCGCTCTCGTGCCTCTATACCAACGCCCGTCATCCGCACGCTGAGATCAAACGAGGTAGGCTGCTTCACCGCGCTCCGCCCCCCTGTGGAACGGCGGAAGTAGCCATTGAAAGCGTACGCGGGATCGTATCAACTGCATGTACGTACAAAGTGAAGCGCATGCAAAAACAATGGCTTAGATAGCGGTCTGGGTCGACCTTGCGCTGGGTGTGAATCCTGGCGCCCCACCCATTCCCAGACTAAAGACTTATGCGAGTCCAGTCGGTGCGGGAATCTTCTCCATCTCCGGACATAACGTTGAATTGAGTAGTCTTCGCCGTAGAGCTCGCTGGCGTCACAACTACTATGCCCCATCAGTCTATCCCTGATTTCTGGAGGCACGCCGAAGTTCTTGCATAGCGTGGAAAAGCGATGCCTGAAGGAATGGCTGGGGCTGATACGGGAGTCTTTGATTTCCAATTTCTCTCTGACCCAGCGACTGATCACTTTCGTCGCATTGCCTCCTCGATTGCCAAAGCGGTCCGGCGTTGCGTCCGAAAATAGATCCCGGCTGTTCGAGCGCGAGATGAAGTCCAAGAACCCTTCTCGAATGAGCCTCGAGTGGACCGGAATGATTCGCTTCGAACTATGATTTTTGAGATTCTTTTTGGTTTTCTTCATGTCGGAGGTTTCCGTCCCCTCCCCTTCGTGGTCATACTCGGTGGTCATCCGAAAATAGTGCATGCCCTTGGATGTGATGATATCGGCTCGCTCGAGTTGGCAGATCTCAGAGATCCGGGCCCCGGTGAAGCAAGCGATCCAGGGAACCCAGCGCCGATAGCCCGTACGATCGCGTGCTGCCTTCAGGATGCAGACGGCTTCCGCGTCGGTGAAATCCCGCTTTGTCGATCGCCGTTGGCCTTTCACGGCAGCTTTGGGCTGCTTCAAACCCGTGAACGGATTGACCGGGCATTTTCCATTCGCCACGGCCCAGCCGTAGATCGCTTTGACGGCGTAAAGATCGTTCGAAACGCTCTTCGCTGACCGGTCGACGAGCGAAGCGATCTTCCAGTCCGATGCGTCCGACAGACAGGCGCTTTCGAACGTGACACCGCGCTCCGCAAGGAAGGCAGTCCACCGGCGCACCTTGCTGGAGAACGTATAGAAGGTTTTCTCGGTCGGCGCCTGATCCGTCTTCCAGCCTTCCAGAATCTGCTCCGGGCTCGGTGCCTCGATCCTCTCCTGCTTCGGCCGAGACACGGCGTCCATTCGAAGGTCTTCCTTCGTCGGGGGCGAGGGTGTGGGGCGGGTATTCCCGGAGTGCCGGTCCTTGACGATGGTCATGACATCGAGTTCGGCTTCGACGAACGCCAGATGGAGACGACGATCCCCTAGCGATCCGAACGCGATGTTCAGTCCGGCATCGAGCACGGTCATCATCGCATCGAAATCGAAATGCGTGGCGGTGCAGTCCCCGCGCGCGTTGGCATCGCGCAACTCGGCCTCCCGCGACGCGATCTCCCGTCCGAGTGCTTCGAACCCTTCCCGGCTGAGGGGGTCGGCGCCGCGCCGCCGCGCTTCATCCGCGGCGAGCTTGCGATGGCGGAACGTCGCGACCAGACCCTGAAGAACCGTGTCGTCGAGGTCCGAGAGTTTCGGCTGAGCGCTGAGGCAGACGGCGCTTCGCCAAGCGGACGAGCGCGTCCGCCTCGCCATCCAGCCGGCGGGCCCGATCGCGTGCCACGTCCGCGTCGCGGGTGCCGAGGCTGACCCAGAACTCCCGGCCGGCCCGCCTTCCCTTCAGCGAGACGGGCGCGCTTTCGTCGAAGATGCCAGGCCCTGCGGTTCCGAGCACGGCCGGCATGTCGGCGCGTAGCGCATCCGGGATGGTGCGACAAACATAGAAGATGCCCCGACGCTGGACCAGACCCACCATCTGCCTCATGGCTTCGTAGCACGCCTTCGTAGCAGGAGCGCGCTGAAAGGCCTACGGCATCAGGAAGATACCGTCATCACAGGGGCTTAGAGGTGATTTGGCGGAGAGGGGGGGATTCGAACCCCCGATGGGCTTGCACCCATGCCGCATTTCGAGTGCGGTACAATCAACCGCTCTGCCACCTCTCCGCGAGGTGCCTCGTCGAGACCGGCGGTGCCTAGCATGAAGCACCGCCGGATCACAAGCCGGAATGCGATCTTTCGATCGTCGTCGCCGGCGAAGGTCGCCGTGCGCCTCAGGCTTTCGCGGCGAGCGCCGCCGCGACGACCTGGGCGAAGGCGACCGGGTCGCGCGGGGTGTCGCCGTCCTGGATGCGGGCGAGGTCAAGGAGGGTGCCGGCGGCCGGGGCGATGGCGTCCTCCGGGCCTTCGGCCAGCGCGCGGATCAGCGGGTGGCGCGGGTTGATCTCCAGGATCGGCTTGCCGCCGCCGGCGGCGCGGCCCGCCCGGCGCAGCAGGCGCTGCATCTGGAGGTCGGGGCCGCTGCCGCCGGCGGCCAGCACCACCGCGCTGTCGACGAGGCGGTCGGTGGCGCGCACGTCCGAGACGGCCTCGGACAAGGCCGCCTTGATCTTCGCGACGAGGCCCTCGATCCCGGCCGGGGGCTCGGCAGCCTCGCCGTCGCCGGCGAACTTCGAGAGGTCGAGGGCGCCCTGCGTCACCGAGCGCAGCGGCTTCTCCTCGAAGCGCGCGAGCTGCTCGGGCCAGAACGCGTCGACGTGGTCGGAGAGCAGCAGCACCTCGAGGCCGCGGGCGCGGAAGCCTTCGAGCTGGGGCGAGCGCGCGAGCGCGTCGGCGTCGTCGGCGACGAGGTAGTAGATCGCCTCCTGGCCGTCCTTCATCCGGGCGACGTAGTCGGCGAGCCCGGTCCAGCCCTCGACCGCGGAGGACTTGAAGCGCAGCAGCGGCGCGATCTCGGCCCGGCGCTCGTGGTCCTCGTAGATGCCCTCCTTCACCACCGGCCCGAAATTCTCCCAGAAGGCCTGGTAGCCCTCGGCGTCCTTGACCCGGCTCGTCAGCTCGGAGAGCACCCGGCCGGTGACGGCGCGGCGGATCTTGGCCAGCGCCGGCGTGGTCTGCAGCATCTCGCGCGAGACGTTGAGCGGCAGGTCCTCGGTGTCGACCACGCCCTGCACGAAGCGCAGCCAGGACGGCAGCAGCTTGGCGTCGTCGGTGATGAACATGCGCCGGACATGCAGGCGAACCTTGCTCTCGCGCTCGCCCTCGACCGCCTGGAACGGCTTCATCCCGGGCACGAACAGCAGCGCCGAGAACTCGAGCGCGCCCTCGGCGCGCCAGTGCAGCGTCGCCCACGGCTTGTCGAAGTTCATCCCGACCGAGCGGTAAAACTCTTCGTACTGCTCCGGCGTGATCTCGGATTTCGGCTTGCGCCAGAGCGCGGTGCCCTGGTTGGCCGATTCCTCCTTGCCGTCCTCGACGATGGCGATCGGCACGGTGATGAAGTCGGCCCATTTGCGCACGAGGTGGTCGAGCCGGTAGCTCTCCAGGTACTCGTCGGCGTCCTCCTTCAGGTGCATCACGATCGTGGTGCCGGGTTCCTCGCGGGTCGCCGGCTCGAGCGTGTAGCTGCCCTGGCCCTCCGAGGCCCAGGTCCAGGCCTCGTCGGTGCCCGCGCGGCGCGAGGTGACGGTGACCCGGTCGGCGACCATGAAGGCCGAATAGAAGCCGACGCCGAACTGGCCGATCAGGCTCGGCTTCTCGTCGGGCTTGGCCTCCGCCAGCGTCTGCGAGAAGGCCCGCGTGCCCGAGCGCGCGATGGTGCCAAGGTTGGAGGCGAGGTCCTCCTTGCTCATGCCGATGCCGGCATCCGAGACCGTCAGCGTGCGCGCCGGCTTGTCGGGGGTGATCCGCACCTTCGCGTCGGCGGGCAGCGCGCTCGCCGCCGAGGTCAGCGCCTCGAACCGGCGGCGGTCCATCGCGTCGGCGGCGTTGGCCACCAGCTCCCGCAGGAAGATCTCGCGGTCGGAATAGAGGGCGTGGACCACGAGATCCAGCAGCCGCCCGACTTCGGCACCGAATTCGTGCCGCTCCACCGTCTCGCTCACGTTCGTCGCTCCACTTCACAAGGCGCCGCCGGACGAAGTGGACGTCGGTTCGTCGTCGGGCAGCGCATCAGGACAGGTCCGCGCGGCGCCCGATCCCGCAGGACCCGGGGCGCGGATGCGGTGGCGATATGCCGTCGCGGCCCCGCAAATTCAATGCTGTCGGCCCCCCCGCGAACCGCGCGGGCGGCGCACGATTTTTGCGTATCCTGCGCCGATCCGGCCTATCGATGCCGCACGGTCCGCGGGCCACGCCGTCCGGGGACGATTCGGGACCGACCACCACGCCATGAGCGGGCGCCAGCACATCATCCCGATCCGCCGGGACTACAACCGCCTCGTCGCCGACGAGACGCTGGAGGATTACGCGCTGCGCTTCACCGCCAAGAAGGCGCGGCGCTGGTCCGCGTTCCAGGTGGCGCAGACGGCGCTCGGCTCGCTCTCGTTCCTGGCGCTGGAGGCGATCGGCGGCACGCTCGTCCTGGCCACCGGCTTCCCCAACACGCTGGCCGCCGTCCTCGTCGTCGGCGTGCTGATCTTCGCCACCGCCGCGCCGATCACGATCTACGCCGCCCGCTACGGCGTCGACATGGACCTGCTCACCCGCGGGGCCGGCTTCGGCTATCTCGGCTCGACCGTGACCTCGCTGATCTATGCGAGCTTCACGTTCCTGTTCTTCGCCATCGAAGCCGCGATCATGGCCTTGGCGCTGCAGCTCTGCTTCGGCCTGCCGCTGTGGATCGGCTATCTCGCCTGCGCCGCGATCGTGATCCCGCTCGTCGTCTACGGCATCCGCCTGATCAGCCGGTTCCAGATCGGGACCCAACCCTTGTGGATCGGCCTCAACCTGCTGCCGCTGGCCTGCATCGCCTGGAAGGGCGACGCGCCGCTCGCGGCGCTGCTCGCCTTCCCCGGCCTCGCCCCGGGCGCGGGCACCGGGCTCGACGCGGCCCGCTTCGGCCTCGCCGTCGGCGTGCTGCTGGCGCTGCTGGCGCAGGTCGGCGAGCAGGTCGACTTCCTGCGCTTCGTGCCGGAGGCGAAGGGGCGGCAGGCGGGGCGGATCGACCGGCGCTGGTGGGCGGCGGTGCTGGCGGCCGGCGCCGGCTGGATCGTGCCGGGGATGCTCAAGATCCTGCTCGGCGCCTTCCTCGCGGTGCTGGCGATGGCGCACGGCGTCGCGCCGGAGAACGCCGCCGACCCGACGCGGATGTACGCGGTCGCCTTCGGCTACGTCACGCCCTCGCCGGAGGCCGCGCTGCTCCTGATGACCGGCTTCGTCGTGGTCTCGCAGCTCAAGATCAACCTGACCAACGCCTATGCCGGCTCGATCGCGTGGTCGAACTTCTTCTCGCGGCTCACCCACAGCCATCCCGGCCGCGTCGTGTGGCTGGTGTTCAACGTCGCCATCGCGCTGCTCTTGATGGAGCTCGGCATCGACAAGACCATCGCCAGCACGCTGCCGCTCTACGCGGTCGTGGTCTCGGCCTGGGTCGGGGCGCTGGCGTCGGATCTCGCGGTCAACAAGCCGCTCGGCCTGTCGCCGCCCGGCATCGAGTTCAAGCGCGCGCACCTCTACGCCGTCAACCCGGTGGGCACCGGGGCGATGACGCTGGCGCTGCTCGCCGGCTACCTCGCCCATGCCGGCCTGCTCGGGCACGCCCTGCAACCGTTCGCGCCGCTGCTGGCGCTCGGCGTCGCGTTCGCGGCGGCGCCGCTGATCGCCTGGGGGACGGGCGGGCGCTACTACCTCGCCCGGACGCCGAAGGCCGACTGGGGGGACTCCGAGATCGTCTGCCGGGTCTGCGAGCTGCCGTTCGAGGGCGAGGACATGGCCCATTGCCCGGCCTATGACGGGCCGATCTGCTCGCTGTGCTGCTCGCTCGACGCCCGCTGCGGAGACCTGTGCAAGCCGCACGGCAAGCTGGAGGCGCAGGCGCAAGGCGCGCTCGGCCGGATCGTGCCGGCACGCACCGCGGCCTGGATCGGCGCGCCGCTCGGGCGCTACCTCGCCCTGATGCTGACGCTGGTCGCCGTGGTCGGCCTGATCCTCGGCATCGTCCATGCCGGGGCGACGCTGGAGCATCCCGAGCACCGCGCGGCGTTGCAGGCGGCGCTGACCAGCGTGTTCTTCATCCTGATCGTCATCCTCGGCGTCGTCGCCTGGCTGTTCGTGCTGGCCCACGAGAGCCGCCGCGTCGCGCAGGCCGAGACCCGGCGCCAGACCGCGCTGCTCGAGGCCGAGATCGAGGCGCACAAGGTCACCGACGCCAAGCTCCAGGCGGCCAAGGAGACGGCGGAAGCCGCCAACCTCGCCAAGAGCCGCTACGTCGTCGGCATCAGCCACGAGCTGCGCACGCCGCTCAGCGCGGTGCTCGGCTACGCCCAGCTGCTCGAAGGCGACGCCGCGATCCCGCCCGCGCGCCAGAACGGCATCCGGGTGATCCGGCGCAGCGCGCAGCACCTGTCGGGCCTGATCGACGGCCTCCTCGACATCTCGCGGATGGAGGCGGGCCGCCTGCAGATCCACCGCGACGAGATCCGCATCGCCGACGTGCTCGACCAGATCGTCGACATGGTGCGGCTGCAGGCGCAGGCCGCGGGCCTCGACTTCCGCTTCACCCGGCCCGAGATCCTGCCCGCGGTGGTCGCCACGGACGAGAAGCGCCTGCGGCAGGTGCTGCTCAACCTGCTCTCGAACGCGATCAAGTTCACGCAGAGCGGCCACGTCGCGCTCGACCTCAGCTACCGCAGCCAGGTGGCGGTGTTCACGATCCGCGACACCGGGCCCGGCATCCCCGAGGCCGACCTCGAGCGGATCTTCGAGCCGTTCGAGCGCGGCGCGACGCCGGCCGCCGCCGGCACGCCGGGGACCGGGCTCGGGCTCACCATCGCCAACCTGCTGGCGCAGGTGATGGGCGGCGAGATCTCGGTGACGAGCGAGCTCGGCCGCGGCACCGCCTTCCGCTTCCGCCTGATGCTGGCCTCGGTCTCGCGCCCCGCGCCGACGCCGCTTCCGCTGGCCGTCCCGGCCCGGGCCTACGGCGGCGCCCGGCGGACGGTGCTGGTCGCCGACGACGATGCCGGCCACCGCGCGCTGATGCGCGAGATCCTCGAGCCGGAGGGCCTCGTCGTGATCGAGGCCGCCGACGGGGCGGCATGCCTCGCCGCGGCGCAGGCGGATCGGCCCGACCTGCTGCTCCTCGACATCGCGATGCCGGGGCTCTCGGGCTGGGCAGTCGCCAAGCGGCTGCGCGAGACCGGGTTTTCCGGGCGGATCGCGATGATGTCGGCCAACGTCCACGAGATCAGCCCGATCCGCGGCGACGACGCCCCGCACGACGCGATCATCGCGAAGCCCTTCGACCTGCGCGACTTCCTCGAGCGGATCACGCAGCTGCTCGGCCTGGAATGGACGGGCACGCAGGAACCCGAGCCCGAGCCGCCGCCGGCCCCGGGCACGCCGCCGCCGGAGGCGCCCGCCGGGCCGTCGCCGGAGCAGGTCGGCGACCTGCTGCGCCTCGGCCGGATCGGCCACATCCGCGGCATCGAGGCCAAGCTCGCCGAGATGGCGCAGGATGCGCGCGTGCCGAGCGCCTTCGTGGCGGAGATGCGCGGCCTCGTGGCGGATTTCGACATGCGGCGCTACCTGCGCATCCTCCAGGAGATGTCCGAGCAGGCCGTGGAGCGGACGGTGGATCGGGAAGGCCTCGCCTCGGATGCCTGAGCCGCAGCGCGACATCGTCCTCGTCGTCGACGATTCCCCCGACACCCTCAGCTTCCTCACCGAGGCGATCGAGCGCTCCGGGGCCACCGTGCTCGTGGCGGTGGCGGGCGACCTCGCCCTGGCGCTGGTCGACGAGATCACCCCCGACGTGATCCTGCTCGACGCGATGATGCCGGGCATGGACGGGTTCGAGACCTGCCGCCGCCTCAAGGCGAAGCCGCAGGTCGCGCACGTGCCGGTGATCTTCATGACCGGGCTCACCGAGACCGAGCACATCGTGAAGGGGCTGGGCGCCGGCGGCGTCGACTACGTGACCAAGCCGATCGCGCCGGACGAGATCCTCGCCCGCATCCGCGTCCACCTGGCGAGCGCCCGCGCCGCCCAGAGCGCGCGTGCGGCCCTCGACACCGCGGGCCGCACGCTGTTCGCCGTGGACGCGGCCGGCGCGGTGGCCTGGTGCACGCCGCAGGCCGCGCGCCTGCTCGCCGACCTCGCGACCGATCCCGGCGCGTCGCTCGCCCTGCCGGCGACGAGCCGCGCCTGGCTGCGCGACGCCCTGGACGGCGGCGCGGCGGCGCCCTTGAGCCTGCGCGACCGCGAGGGCCGCGCCCACGTCCTCAGCTTCATCGGCCGGACCGGCGACGAGATCCTGCTGCGCCTCTCGCGGGACGACACCGCCGCGGGCCTGGACCGCCTGCGCGATCGGCTTCGCGTCACCGGCCGCGAGGCGGAGGTGCTGCTCTGGCTCTCGCGCGGCAAGTCGAGCCGCGACATCGGCGAGATCCTGGGGCTGAGCCCGCGCACGGTGACGAAGCACCTGGAGGGCATCTACGCCAAGCTCGGCGTCGAGAACCGCACCGCCGCCTCGGTGATCGCGGCGCGGCACCTGCAGGATCTGGGGTGAGCGACGCGGCGGCGACGTGAGACATTCGACGCAGCATCACCGTTTCGAGGCGGCCGCCCGTCCCCGAACGCAAAGGAACAAGGCCACCTCCGTGAGCGCCCGCGCCTGCGCCGCGGGATCGGGTCGGCCGTGCCGCGGGCGCGCCGCGTCGCGGGGCCGCCTCACCGCTGCCGCCGGCGGGATGTGGACGAACAGCACCGGGCAGGGCTCGGCCAGGGCGCGGAAGTAGCTGGCGTTGCAGAGGTAGCGCCCGGCATCGCGCGAGCGCCCCGCCGCCAGCCCATGCCGGCGCAGGATCGCCAGGGCCTGGGGCGCGACGAAGGCACGGCGGGCCGGCGGCCCGTCCGGATCGAGGGTGAGGTGGGCGGACGGGCGCCCCGACGCATCGGGGTAGAACCGGCTCGCCCGGTTGCAGGCCCGCGCCTCCACGCGGATGCGCTTGGCCCGGGAGGCGACGCCGAGCATCAGCACCGCCGCGGGCGCCTGCGCCAGCGTCGGCACGAGCTGCGTGCCGATCGCGTCGTAGGTGGTGTCCAGCACCCGCACCCGCAGGGCGCGACCGAGGGCCGACCTGAGGCGGCTCGACCTTTCGAGGCGGCGCGCCAGCGCCGCGCTCGGGTTGCGCGGCATGCCGGGAAACGGGCCGAACCCGGTGATCAGAAGAACCGGCGATCCGCTGGAAGCCGCCAGGCTCAAAGCCCGATCAGCTCGGCGATGGCGGCCGCGCCCGCGGCCGGCGAGGCTTCGCCCTGCGCGACGCGGCCTTCCGCCTCCGCCGTCTGCTTGCGCACCTCCGGCGTGCCGACGAGGCGCTGGTGCAGGCGCTCGTGGACGAGCGCCCACATCCACTTCACGTCCTGCTCGCGGCGCTTCCTCGCGATCTCGCCGGTGGCGGTGAGCTTCTGGCGGTGGTCGACGACGCGGTCCCACATCGCGTCGAGGCGCAGGTTGTGGAAGCCCGAGATGGTGACCACCGGCGGCGTCCAGGTGGCGGAGGCCGGCGTCAGGATGTGGAGCGCCGCGCGGTACTCGCCGGCCGCGGCGTTGGCGCGCCGCTCCGCCTCGCCGTCGTCGGCCTTGTTGACCGCGATCATGTCGGCGAGCTCGAGGATGCCCTTCTTGATGCCCTGCAGCTCGTCGCCGGCACCCGGCAGCATCAGCACCAGGAAGAAGTCGGTCAGGTCCGCCACCGCCGTCTCGGACTGGCCGACGCCCACCGTCTCGACCAGGATCACGTCGAACCCGGCCGCCTCGCACAGCAGCATGGTCTCGCGGGTCTTGGCCGCGACGCCGCCGAGCGTACCCGACGAGGGCGACGGACGGATGAAGGCGTTGGGATCGAGGGCGAGGCGGGCCATCCGGGTCTTGTCGCCGAGGATCGAGCCGCCGGTGCGCGTCGAGGACGGGTCGACCGCCAGCACCGCCACCTTGTGGCCGGCGGCCGTCAGGTTGGCGCCGAGCGCGTCGATCGTCGTCGACTTGCCGACCCCGGGCACCCCGGTGATGCCGACGCGGATCGCCTGCCCGGTCTGCGGCAGAACCGCGTCGATCAGGTCCCGCGCCAGCGCCCGGTGATCGGCCCGCTTCGACTCGGCAAGGGTGATGGCGCGGGCGAGCGCGGCCCGGTCGCCGGCGAGCAGCCGCGTGCGGAGCGCATCGATGTCGAGGGAAGGAGGCGTCATCCGCCCTTCATGCCGGGGCGGGCGGCGTTCGTCGAGGGGCACGGACCGGGTCGGCCCGCGCCGATCGCGATCCCGGCATCAGCGCCGCCGGTGCCGGACAGGACAGAGGCGGCGGTGGCCAGGCCGATCGCGCGACGCGCCGGTGACGATCTGGCGATCGAAAGGGTTTCGCGCTGTGAACACGGCGGGTCCTTTTCCAATCGTGAGGCATCCCCCTGCCCTTCCGACCGCCGTATGCCGCCGCCGTTCAGGAGGAGGCTCCCGGCCGCCGCGCCGGATGCCCGCAATCCACCGGACGAACGGTCACGCTTACGCCCTGCCATGGTCATGATCCTGCGGCACAGGCTAGGTCTCGGAGCCGGACACATCGCCGTCTCCCCTCGTGCCGGACAGACCCGAGATCATGCTGCGCCAGCCTCCGACCCGCCGCGCCTTCGTCCGCCTCGGTGCCCTCGGGGGGGCCGCCGTGCTGGCGCCGTCCCTCGGGGGCTGCGTCACGGACAGCCTCTCGACCGGGACGGTCGCGCTGCCCGAGAGGCAGTCGGCCCTCGACGTGATGCCGGTCCTGCTCGTCGCCACCACGCGCAAGCCCGTCGGCAGCCCGCCCAAGCCCCCCTACTTCAACGCCGAGCGCGGACGCGGCCTGAGCTTCGCCGAGGTGCGGCTGTCCCCGCCCGACCGGTCGCTGCTCGGCAAGGTCTCGTCGGTGATCTCCGGCGACTGGACCATCGGCGCGGTGCCGAAGGTCGAGACCGGCCCCGGCGCGGCCAACGCCTTCGCGGAGGCCGCCCTCGGCCGCGACGTGCTGATCTACGTCCACGGCTACCGCGAATCGTTCGAGTCGGCCGCCGTCAGCGCGGCCCGGCTCTCGGACGGCATCCGCTTCCGCGGCGTCTCCGGCCTGTTCACCTGGCCGTCGGCCGCTGCGACCTTCGATTACGGCTACGACCGGGAGAGCGCGCTGTGGTCGCGCGACGCGTTCGAGGACCTGCTGAAGGCCCTCGCGGCGACCCAGAGCGCGGGCAGGATCAACATCGTCGCCCACTCGATGGGCACGCTGCTGACGCTGGAGACCCTGCGGATGCTGCGCGCCGAGGCCGGCGACGCGGCGATGAATCGGATTGGTGCCGTGGTGCTCGCCGCCCCCGACATCGACATCGACCTGTTCACGGGCAGCGTCGCCAAGCTCGGCGCGGACGTGCACAAGATCACGGTGATCTCGTCGACCAACGACCGCGCGCTCGAGCTCTCCGGCGCCATCGCCGGCGGCGTCGTGCGCGCCGGCGCCGCCGACCGCGACCGCCTGGAGGCGCTGGGCGTGCGCGTCGCCGACGCCTCGGATTATGGCGGCGGCCTGATCAACCACGACCTGTTCCTCTCGAACCCCGAGGTGCAGGGCGTGGTCAAGCGCGCGATCTCGCGCGGCGGCAGCGGGGCCTGAGCCCGGATCGTGATCCGGCCCCCGCGACCGCGGGGCGGCGGGCGTCCGCCGGGCCTCATGGGTCCCGACCCATACGACCAAGAATGAACGCTCCTCACCCCATCCGGGTCGTCATGGTCTGCGGCGGCAGCGGCTCCTCCGGCTCCTCGGCGGCCTCCGCGTCGAGGTGGTCGATCACCGCGACGGCGTCGGCCCAGACCCGGAAGCCGACCAGCGGGTTCGGGCCGAAGGTGTGGGTCAGCGGCACGTCGGCGGCGTCGCGCCCGCAGGCGACCATCACCCGGCCGATGCGCGGCGCGTTGTTGCGCGGGTCGAACACGTGCCAGCGCCCACCGAGATAGACCTCCATCCAGGCGCAGAAGTCGCCCGCCGGATGCGGCTCGGGCTCGCCGATGAAGCTGATGTAGCCGGTGCAGTAACGGGTCGGCAGGTTCAGCGCCCGGCAGAACGCCACCGCGAGATGGGTGAAGTCGCGGCAGACCCCGCGCCCGCCCTGGTAGGCGTCGAGCGCGGTGCGGTCGCGGTGGGCGAACTCGTAGCCGAAGGCGAGGTGGGCGTGGACGAAGTCGCACACCGCCTGCACCCTGGCCCAGCCGGGCGGCACGTCGCCGAACAGCCGCCAGGCCTCGTCGGCGAGCAGGTCGGATTCGCAGTAGCGGCTCGGCAGCAGGAACAGCAGGGTCTCGGCCGGCAGGTCCTCGACGCGGTGCTGCTCGGCGTCCCGCTCGGCGGGATCGGGCAACCCGTCGTCGGCGACGACCCCGTCGGTGCCGATGGTGAACGCGCCGGCCGGCGCGATCAGGCGACCGCACAGGTTGCCGAAACTGTCCCGGTACGTCTCGACCGGCACCTCGGGATGGGTGACGATCGCATCCGGGGCCTCGAGGGCGTCGGCGCAGGAGGGATGCAGGTTGAGCATCACCACCATCGGCACGGGATAGGGGAAGGCGTAGCGCATCTCGCAGCCGAGCCTGATCCGCATCCGGGATGATCCTTCTTTCCTGGGCCGGCGCCGGCCACGCCATGCCGTCGCCGGGTCCAAGCAGGAGGCGGACCGCGGAGGGCTCGGACGGCGCGATAATTCGGGGTTGGCGGGTGTACCGTTCCCCCCTACAGCATCCCCGCGACCGGATTGAGAGCGGTGCGCTGAAGTTCCAGAGCTTTCTTGCGGCGCAGGCGCGAACGGCCCGGATGCGGGGCCTTCCGCAACCACGGTAACCAGAGGGAAGTCAGCGATGTTCACGCTCGAGATCGAGGGCAAAGCCGTGGCGGTCATCAACGGCGACGAGGAGACCGCGCGCGACCTCTTCACCTGCGACGGCTTCAAGGAAGACATCCAGAAGATGACGAGCGACGGCGCGCCGCTCTGGAACGGCACCTCGGAGCTCAAGATCCGCGCCGCCAGCGAGGACGAGATCGAGATCTTCGAGGACGCGCTGGCGGAGGACGACGGCGAGGGCGACTTCGAGGACGATCCGCGTCACGCCGCCGCCAACGACGCCACCACCGAAGAGGGCGAGGACGACGAGGACGAAGCCGACATCGTCTTCCTCCTCGACATCGACGAGGCCGACGCCCTCGATTCGTGACGGGTTCGGGCGCGCTGGCCCGCCGGGCACCGGGCTACCGGGCCCACTGAACGCTCCGGCGCCCAGCTTCACGTCCCCCCTCCCCCCTCCGCGGGGGGGGAGGGAGAGCGCTTCGGGCGCAGCGTTCCCTAGGCCGAGAGCCACTCCGTCACGCCCGCCGCGGAACGGAAATCCTCCAGCGCCCGCACCCGCGCGTCGGGGAGCGCCGCGGCAGCCATCGTCGCGAGCGCGTGGCCGGGGCCGAGCTCGAGCACGGTGGTGGCGCCGTATTCCCGGCAGGCGTCGAGGCAGGCCGCCCAATCGATCGTGGTGGCGATCTGGCGCGCGAGCTTGTCGAGCCCGGCCGCGGCATCGAACACGGTGCTGCCGTCGAGCCCGCTGACCAGACGGGGCGCCGTGCGCGCCGGCTTGTCAGGAAGAGCCTCGCGCAGGGTTTCGCGGAAGCGGGCGGCGGCGTCCGCGAGGAGCGGGGTGTGCGACGGCGTCCGCACCGGAAGCAGCACCGCGCGCTGCGCGCCGGCCGCGAGGGCGTCGCGGCGGACGGCCTCCAATCCGCCGACCGCTCCGCCGATCACGACGCTGTCGGGCGCGTTCCGGATCGCGAGGTGGCAGCCCTGCGCGGTCGCCATCGCCGCGACCCGTGCCTGCGGCAGGCCGCGGATGCCGGCGAGGCCGTACCCCGATCCGGAGGCCGCATCCATCGCCTCGGCTCGGGCCGCGGCGAGCGCCAGCACGGTCTCGGCCGAGAAGCGTCCGGCGCAGCCCCAGGCGGCCAAGTCGCCGATGCTGTAGCCGGCGACGATCCGGCGGCCGGGCGCCGCCTCCGAGACGAGGGTCCAGGCGGCGAGCGCCGCGACGCAGCACAGGATCTGCCCGGTGCGGTTCTCGTTCAGGGCGTCGCCGCCGGCGCGTGCGAGGTCGCGCGGGTCGGCCCCGAGCAGCGGCCGCGCCGCCGTGAACACGGCCTGCACCGCCGGCAGGTCGGCGGTGAGATCGAACATTCCGGGATGCTGGGCGCCCTGCCCCGAGCAGAGGATCGCCAGCGTCATGGGCACGGCGCCTCGATCGCGTCCACGAACAGCGTCATCGCCAGCAGGTCGGCCGCGCCGCCGGGGCTGAGGTTGCGCGCGACGAAGGCGCGGTGGAGGTCCTCCGCCGCGGCGCGCCAATCCGACCGGCCGACGCCGCCGGCCGTGATGAAGCCGGCGGCGGCGTCGCGGGCGAAGGCGTAGCCGGCCTCGCCGCCGCGATGCAGCAGGTTCGTGTCCTCCAAAGTGGCGATGAGCGCGAGGCAGGCCTCGACACGCGCCGCCTCCGGATCGTCCGGCCGCAGGCGCCGGCCGCGGTCGAGGGCCGGTAGGCCGACCCCGTAGAGGTGGGGGAAGCCGGAGGCCGCCTCGTGCGGCGCGCCGCCGACCCCGTGGCGGCGCCGGGCCTCGGCTCCGGGGGCGCGCAGCAGGACCGGGCCGTCGAGGATGGCGTCGCCGTAGCGTTGGCGGATCCGGACGCCGAGCCCACCGGCGGGGATCGTCTCGCCGGTGAACGACCCGGCGGCCGCGCAGAGCAGCCCGAGGCCGAAGATCGCGCCGCGATGGGTGTTCACGCCCCCGGTCGCCGCGCGCATCGCCGCCTCGGCCGCGATGCCGATGCGGCGCAGCGCCGGCATCGTCGCCTCCTGGGCGCCGGCGGCCGCGAGGTCGGCGAGGTAGGGCTCGATCGCCGCCGCGCTCGCCGCGAAGGTGGCGGCGTCCATGTCGGCATGGCTGCCGCTGTCGACGCGGCTGACGAGGCCGGGCTTGGGGTAGGTGTCGAGCTCGAGCCGCAACGCGGTTGCGGCCACGGCCGCGATGCGCCTGGCGCGCTCGGCGTCCCGCAGAGGCAGGCTCGGGCTCTTGGATCGTGCGGCTGTCGTCATGGCCTCTCGGCTTAGGGGACGGGGAAGGAGCGCCATCGGCTGGTGCCGCCCTCTATCGCCGCCGCGCCCGAATCCGGCAACCGCCACCGGCGCGACGGAAGATGCCGATGAACCTTGGCCCCGTCCGGTCGTTGCCGGTCCGATCCCCGCCCGCGTTCGGAGTAGCCCGCGATGCCCGATCTGAACAAAACCGCCGACGCCAAATTGCCCGTCGATCCCAAGAAGTCCGTCGACGCGAAGTCGATCGTCGACGCCCTCGTCAAGGCGCGCGGCGGAGCCCTGGCCGGCGCGGCCCTGGGCGGCCTCGCGCTGATCGGCGGCCTCGCCTTCCGGGCGCTGCGCGGCGGCAAGCCGGACGAGGCGCAGACGGCGGCGTTCCAGGACGTACCGGAAGACGAGGCGCGCCTGATGCTGCGCGCGATGGTGGCGGCGACCGTGGCCGACGGCCTGGTCGACGCGGCCGAGCGGCGCCGGCTCGACGAGGCCGTCGCGGCGGCCGGCATCGATCGCGACGGGCGCGCCTGGCTCGAGCGCGAGCTCGCCAACCCGGCCGAGATCGACGAGATCGCCGACGCGGTCGACGATTCCGACGCCGCCGCCCGGATCTACGCCGCCGCGGCCCTGGCGATCGACCTCGACACGATGCAGGAGCGCCAGTTCCTCAAGATGCTGGCCGAGGCGCTCGACGTGCCGGCCGAGGCCGCGGCCCGCGTCGAGCGTGAACTCTCGGCCTAATCGTCGCGCCGCCGCACCTTCCGGTTGATGCCGGCGGGCGCGGCGGTGCTAGGTTCCGGCTGCGGCGCCACGGAAGACGGCGTCGCGGGGAACCGGGAACCGCATGTCCGAGGACAACACGACGCCGCCGCGGCGTCTCGCCGCCATCGCCCTGATCGGGAGCCTGCTCGCCCCGCCCGCCGCGGCGGCCGAGCCCGCAGGGCCGCTGACGATCGCCCGGCAGGGCAGCCTCTTCGTCGGCGGTCGCAGCGTCGCCTCCGACACCCTCTCGACGCTGCCGGCCTACGCACCCTCGGGCACGATCAGCGTCGACCAGGTCTACGTGCGCTACCAGATCCCGGTGGAGGCCAAGCGCCCGGCGATCGTCCTGATCCACGGCTGCTGCCTCACGGGCAAGACCTGGGAGACGACGCCGGACGGGCGCATGGGCTGGGACGAGTTCTTCGTCCGCGCCGGGTTCCCGACTTACGTGATCGACCAGGCCGGTCGCGGCCGCTCGGCGGTGGACCCGTCCAGGATCAACGCGGTGAAGACCGGCCAGGCGGCGCCCGAGACGCTGCCGCCGGTGGTGTCGGCCGGCCAGGAGCCGGCCTGGGCGATCTTCCGCTTCGGCCCGAAATATCCGGAGGTGTTTCCCGGGATGCAGTTCCCGCTGGAGGCGCAGGCCGAGTTCTGGAAGCAGATGGTCGCCGACTGGGCCGCGACCCTGCCGACCCCGAACCCGACCGTGCCGGCCTTGTCCGAGCTGGCCAAGACGATCGAGAAAACCGGGCTCGACGGCGCGATCCTGATCAGCCACTCGCAATCGGGCATCTACCCGTTCCAGACCGCCGCGCTCGATCGCGCCGGCATCCGCGGCCTCGTGGCGATCGAGCCGGCCGCCTGCCCCGATCCCGCCAAGGACGACCTGGCACCCTACAGGGACCTGCCGATCCTCGTGCTGTGGGGCGACTACGTCGAGCGCGTGCCGCGCTGGGCCCCGCGGCTGAAACTCTGCCGCGCCTTCGTCGAGGCCGCCAACAAGGCCGGCGGCAAGGCGAAGCTGGTCCTGCTGCCCGACGTCGGCATGGCGGGCAACTCGCACATGCTGATGCAGGACAGGAACAGCCTCGACGTGGCCGCATGGCTGGCCGCCTGGCTCGACGCGCACGTGCCGCCGCGCCCGTGACGGCGGGCCGGCTCCGTCAGCCGGCCGCCTCGTCCTTCAAGGCCTGCAGCCCCTCGCGATAGGTCGGGAAGGCGAGGTCGACGCCGAGTTCCGCGCGGATCAGGCGGTTCCGCACGCGCTTGTTCTCGCCGTAGAAGCTGCGTGCCATCGGCGAGAGGTCGGCGGTCTCGAAGTCGACCTCCGGCGGGAGGGGCAGGCCGGTGAGCGCCGCGGCGTATTCCGTGACGGTCTGGGGTGGCGCCGGCTCGTCGTCGGTGACGTTGTAGACCGCGCCGTTGCGCGGCCGGTCGAGCGAGGCGAGCAGCGTCGCGGCGATGTCGTCGATGTGGATGCGGTTGAAGACCTGCCCCGCCTTGACGATGCGCTGGGATCGGCCGTCGCGCAGCTTCACGATCGGGTTGCGGCCCGGGCCGTAGATGCCCGACAGCCGAAACACCTGCACCGCCTTGCCGGTCTCGGCGCCGAGCGCCCGCCACGCGTTCTCGACGGCCAGCCGCCCTTGCGAGCGCGCGCTCTTCGGCGTCGCCGGCGCGGTCTCGTCGATCCAGGCGCCGCCCTGGTCGCCGTAGACGCCGATCGTCGAGAGGTAGCCGATCCAGCCGATCCGGCTCCGGGCGATGTCGTCGCGGAACCGCCGCAGCACCGGGTCGCCGTCGCGGTCGGGCGGGACCGAGACGAGCAGCGCGTCGGCCGCCGCGAGGTCGGCGGGGATGCGCGGGTCGTCGGCCTCGGGGCCGAAGGCCCTCATCGACAGTCCGGTCTCCGCTTCGATCGCGCGGGCCTTGTCCGGCTCGGTCACCGTCGCGACGATCTGGGGAAACCGGCCGCGCGCGCATTCCGAGAAACGCCGGGCCGAGAAGCCGAGGCCGAAGACGAACAGGGTCATGATGGCATCTCCGCGGGCGGGTCGAGCGCGGCACGCCACTCGGCCCGAACGTCCGGATCGGTCTCGCCGAGCCCGTGGCGTTCGTAAAGGGGACGGCAGGCCGAGGCGCCGAGAAGCCTGCCGCAGGCCCAGACCGCCATGCCCCGCACGATCGCGGCCGGGTCCGCGAGGTTCCGCACGGCGGAGGACGCCAGCGCCGGGTCTCCCGAGTTGCCGACGGCGATGAGGACGTTGCGCAGGAAGCGGTCGCGGCCGGTGCGCTTCACCGGCGTCCCGGCGAAGCGCCTGCGGAAGGCGGCGTCGTCGAGGGCGGCGAGCTCGGCCAGCGGCGGCGCGTCGAGGCCGGGATCGGCGGCCATGCGCGCGTCCTGCGCGACGCGGGCGAACTTGTTCCAGGGGCAAACGGCGAGGCAGTCGTCGCAGCCGAACACCCGGTTGCCGATGGCGGTGCGGAACTCCGCGGCGATCGGGCCGGCATGCTCGATCGTCAGGTAGGAGATGCAGCGGCGCGCATCGAGCCGGTAGGGGCCCGGGAAGGCGTTGGTCGGGCAGATGTCGAGGCAGGCGCGGCACGAGCCGCAATGGTCGGGCTCGGGCGCGTCCGGCTCCAAGTCGGCCGAGGTGTAGATCGCGCCGAGCAGCAGCCAGTTGCCGTGATCGCGCGACAGCAGCACCGTGTGCTTGCCCTGCCAGCCGAGGCCGGCCGCCGCGGCCAGGGGCTTCTCCATCACCGGGGCGGTGTCGCAGAACACCTTCACCCGCACGTCGCCCTTGGCCGAGAGGTAGCCGCCGAGCTCCTTCAGCCGGCCCTTCACCACCTCGTGATAGTCGCGGCGCTGGGCGTAGGCCGCGATCGCGCCGCGATCCTTCTTCGCGAGCAGATCGAGCGGGTCGGTCTCCGGTCCGTAGTTCGTGGCGAGCACGATGATGCTGCGCACCCCCGGCCACAGGGTTTTGGGCGATGCACGCTGGTCGGCGCGGTCTTCCATCCAGCCCATCGTGCCGTGCGCGCCCTCGCCCAGCCACGCGGCGAGGCGTCCGGGCAATTCCGGCACCGCCTCCGGGCGGGTGACCTGCAGGTCGCAGAAGCCCAGGTGGCGGGCGCGGGCCTCGACGAGGCGGCGCAGGTCCCGGCCTGCGAAGATGCGGCGGTCGGTCAGAAATCCAGGTCCGCGTAATGCCCGGCCGGCGGCATGCCCGCGACCCGGTCGGCGAGCAGCGCGCGGAAGGAGGGCCGCGATTTCACCCGGGCGTACCAGTCGCGCGCGGTCTCGTCCTCGTCCCACGGCACGTCGCCGAGGTAGTCGACGCAGCTCAGGTGCGCCGCGGCGGCGAGGTCGGCATAGGTCAGGTGGTCGCCGGCGATCCAGCGGCGCCGCGCCATCAGGTAGCCGATGTACTTCAGGTGGTAGCGGACGTTGGTGCGGCCGGCGCGGATCGCGTTCATGTCCGGCGGGCCGCCGCCGGTGGCGCTGGTCATGAAGCGCTTGGCGATCTTCTCGGTCACGAGGTAGCCCGTGACCTCCGCCTCGAACTTGACCAGGAACCAGTCCATCAGCCGGCGCACCTCGACCCGCTCGGCCGGATGGTCCGGCATCAGCCGGCGCCCGGTGAGGCCGAGGCCGCGGGTCTCGTCGAGGTATTCCGCGATGATGCCGCCGCCGGGCACGACCAGGCCGCCCTGCTCCATCAGCACCGGCGTGGTGCCGGCCGGGTTGATCAGCAGGAACTCGTCGCGCCTGTCCCAGGGCCGCTCCTCGACGAGGCTCGGCTCCAGGCCCATCTCGGCCAGGACGAGGCGGATGAAGCGCGAGTTGGCGCAGAAGGGAAAGTGATAGAGCGTCGCCATCGAGGCCGTTGTCGGACTGAAAAGGGCCGGCGGGACGCGCCGCACGGGACACCCGCGGGACCGAGCGTGGGATGATCATGATTGCTCGATCGTTGCCGCCTCATTAACACGCCGCACGGAACGCGGTAACCGCTCGTTCACCATCGTCGGCGAAGCCTGTGGGCGTCCCGCCGCGGGCGGCGATTCCACTCCCTCAGGCCGGTCGCCGGCCGGCGCGGCGCGAACGGTCGAGACCAGCGATGATGCGAGATCTGCGATGATGGATGCGATGAGCATCGCGAAGGCGGTCGTGCTCGCGGTCGTCGAGGGCGCGACCGAGTTCATCCCGGTCTCCTCCACCGGGCACCAACTCCTGGTCGGGCACTTCATCGGGTTCCACTCGCCCAACAACACCTTCGAGGTGCTGATCCAGCTCGGCGCGATCCTGGCGATCCTGGCGGTGTATTTCCGCCGGCTGCTCGGCATCGCGTTCGCCCTGCCGAACGACCCGCAGGCGCGCCGGTTCGTGCTCGGCATCCTCCTCGCCTTCCTGCCGGCGGCGATCATCGGCGGCCTGTTCTCGAAGGTGATCAAGGCCTACCTGTTCAACCCGTGGATCGTCTGCGCGACCCTGGTCGCGGGCGGGCTCGTGCTGCTCGTCCTGGACGACACCGACCTCGAGGTGAAGAAGACCGACGTCTACGACTTCACCCTGCCGATGGACCTGAAGATCGGCATCTTCCAGTGCCTGGCGATGATCCCGGGCGTGTCGCGCTCCGGCGCCACCATCGTCGGCGCGATGCTGATGGGCGCCGACAAGCGCTCCGCCACCGAGTTCTCGTTCTACCTCGCGATGCCGACCATGGCCGGCGCCTTCGCCAAGGACCTGCTCGACAACTACAAGAACCTCAACGGCGACGACGTCGGGCTGATCGTCATCGGCTTCGTGGTGGCCTTCGTCTCGGCCCTCGTCGTGGTGCGGACGGTGCTCGACTACGTCTCCCGCCACGGCTTCTGGCTGTTCGCGTGGTGGCGCATCATCGTCGGCTCGGCGGGCTTCGCCGGCCTGATCATCTTTGGATAAAAAATACGGTCGCCGCCGTCGATTGCCTCGCCAGCGGGGCCGTGCGAGGGCAGACGGATGGGGAGAGCGGGCGAAAGACCCGCATCCCGGCACCGTTTGAAGGCCCTCCGCGATGGAAGACAGACCGCTTGCCGACCTCTTCGAGCCCGCGACCCGCGCGCGCTGGCTCGGCCTCGTCGAGGGCGTTCTGAAGGGCGCCGACTACGAGAAGCGCCTCGTCTCCAAGACGGCGGACGGCCTGCGCATCCAGCCGCTCTACGAGGCGGCCGAGCCCGTGCCGCAGCCGGTCCGCGCGGCCGGCCCGTGGCGCATCGCCCAGCGGGTCGACCATCCCAAGATCGAGCAGGCGAACCGGCAGGCGCTGGCCGACCTCGAAGGCGGCGCCGATGCGCTGACCCTGGTGTTCTCCGGCGCGCCGGCGGCCCACGGCTACGGCCTGACCGCACGCACGGTCGAAGAGCTGGAAGCCGCGCTTGCCGGCGTGATGCTGCCGCTGATCGGATTGCGCGTCGACGCCGGCCCGCTCGGGCTGGAGGCGGCCCGCCTCGTGGTCGAGCTGGCGAAGGCGCGCGGCGAGGACCTGTCGGCCTGCGACCTTGACCTCGGCATCGATCCGGTGGGCACGCTTGCCGCCTCGGGCAGCCTCGGGGCGGTGTGGTCCGAGATCGCGCCGAAGCTCGGGCAGGCGGTAAAGGACTTCGACGCCGCCGGCTTCACCGGGCGTGCGCTCCTGGCCGACGGGAGGCCCTATCACGAGGCCGGCGCCGGCGAGGCGGCCGAGCTGGGCGCGGTGCTCGCCACGGCCGTGACCTATCTCCGGGCGCTGGAGGCGGAAGGGGTGTCGCTGGAACGGGCCCGCGACGCGGTCGGGATCCTGCTCGTGACCGACGCGGACGAGTTCCTCACCATCGCGAAGTTTCGGGCGATGCGCCGGCTCTGGGCCCGCATCGAGCAGGCCTGCGGGCTCGCTCCGAAGCCGCTGCGGCTCCAGGCCGAGACCGCGTGGCGGATGATGACCCGGCGCGACCCCTTCGTGAACATCCTGCGGACCGCGATGGCGGCGACCGGGGCCGGGCTCGGCGGCGCCGACGCCGTCACCGCCCTGCCCTACACCCAGGCGCTGGGTCTCCCCGACGCCTTCGCCCGGCGGGTGGCGCGCAACAGCCAGATCGTGCTGATCGAGGAATCGAACCTCGCCCGCGTCGCCGATCCGGCCGCCGGCGCCGGCGGCTTCGAGAGCCTGACCGCGCAGCTGGCCGAGGCCGGCTGGGAGGCGTTCCGGGCGATCGAGCGCGAGGGCGGCATCGTCGCCTCGCTCAGCGTCGGCAAGCTCCAGCGCCGGATCGAGATCACCCGGGAGACGCGGGCGAAGAACGTCGCGACGCGGCGCGAGGCGCTGACCGGCGCCACCGAATTCCCCTACCTCGCCGAGAAGTCGGTCGCGGTGTTCGACGTGGCGCCCGTCGCCGCCCCCCCGGCGGCGAGCTTCGGCAGCGGAACGGCGGTCGCCTGCGACGCCCTGCCGTCGCAGCGGCTTGCCGAGCCCTACGAGGCCCTTCGCGACGCCTCCGACGGCTTCCTCGACAAGACCGGGAAGCGCCCGCAGGTGTTCTTGGCCAATCTCGGCCCGGTCGCGGTGTTCAACGCCCGCTCGACCTTCGCCGCCAACGCCTTCGCCGCCGGCGGCATCGAGGCTCTGAGCAACGACGGGTTCCCCGACGATGCGAGCCTCGCCGAGGCGTTCGAGGCCTCGGGTGCGGCGCTCGCCTGCTTGTGCTCCTCCGACGCCGTTTACGAAGCCCGCGCCGTCTCCGCGGCGAAGGCCCTGGCGGCGGCCGGCGCCGGGACGATCTACCTCGCGGGCAAGCCGGGGGCGGATCTCGCCGAACCGCTCGCGGCGGCGGGCGTCCACGGCTTCCTCCATGCCGGCGGCGACCTCCTGGCGCTGCTGAACGACGCCCTGAGGCGGGCCGCCCGCGCCTGAGCGGGGAAATCGGCAACCGATCCGGCCGTCGCGTGTTTCGAAGCGGACATGCCTGCACGCCCGCGCGGTGCGTGCCGGGCACTCGACACGCTCGCCCGATCGGGATCCGATGAAAGCACTGACGCTGGCCTCCGCCTTCCTCGTCCTCGCAGCCGCCGGCCTCAGCCCCGCCGACGCGGCCCGGAAGAAGGTCCAGATCCCCGATCGCTACGACGGCAAATGGAGCATTGAGGTCATCACCGAATCCGGCATCTGCGACCGGGCCTATCGCTACGGCGTGCGGATCCAGCGCGGCGAGGCCAGCTATCCCGGCGGCGATTTCGCGATCAGCGGCCGGGTCGCGACCAACGGGTCGGTGCGCGCGACGATCTCGAACGGGGCGGCGACCGCCAACGTCGTCGGGCGCCTCGGCCGCCAGGGGACCGGCACCGGCACCTGGTCGACCCAGGGCGGCCCCGAATGCAGCGGTCGCTGGAACGCCGAGCGCCGCGGCTAGGACGCTCCCAGGCGAAACCGGCGGTCGAAGCGGCGGTGGCGGGGGCGCCGCTGTGACGCGGAAGCGACGATGGCGCAGGATCGCGCCCGGCGCGTGCGCTGCGGCGCGGACGGCCCTGTTCCCGACAAAATCCCTGGGGAATACTCGCCTCGATCGATCACTCGTTCGAGGCTTCCCGCGCCATGAAGACCCCGCTGCTCGGTGCGCTCGCATTCCTCCTCGCCCTCGCGCCGGCCACGGCGCGCGAGCGTTCGAAGCCCGAGGCGGACAAGGTGCTGGCGCCGCTGCAGCAGGCCGCGACCGATTGCTTCGCCGAGACGGTGATGGCCAACCCGGGCGCGATGAACCACGCCCGCGCCGGTCGCTGGTTCCAGGCCGCCGGCGTGATCGGCTTTCTCTGCCGTCCCGAGGTCGACGCGATGATCGCGGCGCATGATCGCCTCTACGGCGGCGGCACCGGCGCCAAGTTCTTCAAGGGCGCCTACGCCCGCCATCTCGACCAGCAGCTCGCGCTCCGCCTCCAGCCGATGCTGGAGCGCAAGACCGTCGCCAGCGCCGAGCCGCCGGCCGACAAGGCCGCCGCCGACGAGGCCCCGGGCGAGTGACGCCGCGCGCGTGACGGCGCGGCGATGCCCTACGAGCTCTATTACTGGCCGATGCTGCAGGGCCGCGGCGAGTTCGTGCGCCTCGCCCTGGAAGAGGCCGGCGCGGCCTACGTCGACGTCGCCCGCGAGGCGGAGACCGACGGTCTCGGCCTGCCGGCGCTGACGCGAATCCTGGAGGATCTCGACGAGCCGCGCCCGGCCTTCGCACCGCCCTTCCTGCGCGACGGCGACGTGGTCGTCGGGCAGACGGCGGCGATCCTGCTCTATCTCGGCCCGCGGCTCGGGTTGGTCGGCGCGGCCGAGGACGAGCGGATCTGGACGCACCAGATCCAGCTCACCATCGCCGACATGGTGGCCGAGGCGCACGACACCCACCACCCGATCGCGGCCGGCCTCGCCTACGAGGACCAGACGACCGAAGCCGCGCGCCGCGCCGCGCATTTCCGCGCCGACCGCATCCCCGAGTTCTTGGCGTGGTTCGAGCACGTGCTCACCCGCAACGACGGCACCCACCTCGTCGGCGATCGCCTGAGCTACGCCGACCTGTCGCTGTTCCAGCTGATCGACGGGCTGCGCTACGCCTTCCCGAAGGCGATGGCGGCGCGGCTCCCCGACCATCCGCGCGTGGCCGCGCTGCACGCGACGGTCGCGGTGCGCCCGCGGATCGCGGCCTACCTCGCGAGCCCGCGCCGGATCCCGTTCAACGAGCAGGGCATCTTCCGCCGCTACGCCGCGCTCGACGGATGACGCCGGGGCGGCGGCCCTGAGCGATCTCGGGGCGCCAACGCGAGGGCTGCGATCAGCTGGACGCGGTCGACCGCCCCGCCGTCACCGTGAGACGCAGGCTGGCTTCCTTCTGAACGGTGCCGAGGATCGAGAACAAGTTGCTGGCCGTCGGGTTTCCGTCGGCGCTGAGCATCCGCATCAAGCTCTTCGTCGAGGAACCGGTTTCGGCGGCAAGGCGGTCGAACCCGATGGTCGCGTGGATGTAGTCGCGCAACACCGTCTTGCCGACGTCGAGCTCGCCGGCAAGGAAGCTCTCGACCGCCTCCGTCAGCAGGGCCTCCCGAAAGGCCGGATCGCGTGCGGCACGCGCCTTCACGGTGTCCTTGAAACTGCGCGTGAGCGGCATCAGTGTCCTTGCGCCTTGCGGTGCTTGTAGGCGACCCAATTCTCGATCGCCCGATCGATGTCGGCTTGCTGACGGCGCTTCGTGCCGCCGCAGAGCAGAATGATCAATGTTTCGCCGTCTCTGCCGAAATACAATCGGTAGCCCGGACCGAAATCGAGCCGGTATTCCTGCACCCCCTAGCCGACGGATTTGACATGGGAAAGATTGCCCTTCTCGATCCGTGCCAGCGCGATCGTCACCTTGGCCGCAGCGAACGGATCGAGCCTGTCGAACCAGTCGGCGAACGGCGATCGATGGGAATCGTCGATGAATTCGAGGATCTTCACTCAGGATAGTACCATATAGGGCACCATACAAGGCGACATCGTTCCGCTCGTCAGCGTTGCCCATCTCACGAGGCCGCCTTCTCCCCCCGCCCGCGATACGACAGCGCTTCGGCGAGGTGGAGGCGGCGAACCGTCGGCTCGCCGTCGAGGTCGGCGAGCGTGCGGGCGACGCGCAGCGTCCGGTGGAAGCCGCGGGCGGTCAGCCGCATGCTCTCGGCGGCGGTGCGGATCAGCGCGGCGCCGTCGGCATCCGGGGCGGCGACCCGCTCGATCAGGCTGGCCGGGCAGGTCGCATTGGTGGTGCCCGCGGCCAAGCCCGCGGCGTCGTAGCGCGCGGTCTGGCGGTCGCGCGCTGCCGCGACCCGCGAGGCGGCCTCGCGCGAGCCCTCGGCCGGCGGCGGCAGGATCAGGTCGGCTGCGGTCACCGCCGCGACCTCGATGCGCAGGTCGATCCGGTCGAGCAACGGCCCGGAGATGCGGGCGCCGTACTGCGCCATGCAACGTTCGTTCGGGCCACGTCGGCAGGCATAGCCCGGCTCCAGCGCCTGCCCGCACCGGCACGGGTTCATCGCGGCGACCAGCTGGAAGCGGGCCGGGTAGGTGATGCGGTGGTTGGCCCGCGCGATCATGATCTCGCCGGTCTCCATCGGCTGGCGCAGCGAATCGAGGACCTGCGGCGTGAACTCGGGAAGCTCGTCGAGGAACAGCACGCCGCCATGGGCCAGGGAGGCCTCGCCCGGCCGCGCGTTGATCCCGCCGCCGACGAGCGCCGCCATCGAGGCCGAATGGTGCGGCTGCCGGAACGGGCGCCGGTCCGACAGCCGCCCCTCCTTCAGCTCCCCGGCCACCGACTGGATCATCGAGACCGCGAGCAGCTCGCGCGGCGTCAGCGGCGGCAGGATCGAGGGCAGGCGCGCGGCGAACATCGACTTGCCCGCGCCGGGCGGCCCGTTGAACAAGAGGTTGTGACACAAATCCAATGACGGTTTGTGGTTGGCCCAGGCGAACCTAAGATACCCCGAGAGCGCCGATGCAAGGAGGATGCGAATGCGGATCGACGATAAAGTCTTCGTCCATCACCCAGAGCTGATCGGTCTCGATCCCGAAACGGCGGCCTGCGAGGATTTGGAAAGCGCATTGCATGAGGCGGCCGCCGGGGCGACCGAGATTTCGATCCTCGGGGGCTACTACAACACCGACCGAATGATAGCGCTGTGCAAGCGCGTCCCACGCGCTTACCGCAGGGACTGCCGCGTCAGGATCGCGATCGGGCTTGAGGCAACCGCCCTGATCCCTCGGACCTGGACGGACATGCGGGGTGTGGAGGGCAAGCTCCGACAAGCGGGCTTCCGCGACATCCTCGTGTCCGTGGTCACGAGTTCACCCGTCCACTTCCACACCAAGCTGTTCCGTATTCTGCGGACGACGCAGCCGATCTGGTTCATTGGGTCGGCCAACCCAGGCAGCAGACGTCACGAGCTGATGGTCAGGCTCTCGGGGCGGCACGATGCCCTATCCGCCTACGTCAAGGCGGTGTTCGAGACGGCGCAGCCGGTGACGAACGCGCCTCCACCCATTGGCGAAATCATCACGCCGCGTGAGTTCTTCCTAACCGGTGTCCTCTGCCATAAACCACCCGTCACGCGCCTTTTCACCTTCGATGCCTTCAGGTTTAGCCCGTCGGCACGGGACCTTCTGGCGGCGATCCTCGCCGGCGAGGCCGGTGTAGAGCACGCGCGACCCCGGACTGAGGGGTTCGGTTTCGGGCTGAGAAGTGCCCTCGGAATGGAGGAGTCCGACGGCGCCGAACCCGAAGAGACCGTCCAGCGCATTCAGTACCGACGTTCCGCTATCGAGACGGTCTTGGGCCTATGGATGCCGCGCGCCTACGCGGCCGAAATCGAACGCCGCGTCGAAGGCGAGGAAGACACGCGGTTGATTCGACTTTCCGCTCTGGCTGCCGCCCTGCGTAGCGAAGCCGGAAGGGAGCGCGCCGTCGCGGCCTTCGCGGACCATGTCCGTTCGATGCAAACGGTACTCGATCGGCACAACATCCCGGCGCAACCGGTTCAGGACCGACAAGGTGCCTTCGCGCGCTTCCTCGACTCGCGGAACAGGACGCTTGCCGACGAGGATCGCCGGATACGCCTGTCTCGCGTCCTGACCCTGACGGACATGCCGGACATCTGGGGGGACGTTCACGCAGCTGACGCGTTCGAGACATCGTTCCACGAGGACCTCGCATCCCGTCTCGCCGCCGGTGGCGTCGGTGCCGGGCGGATCGTACGAAGCCTCGCCCGGGGCATCGATCTATCGGGTGGGGAAACTCCCGAGGAAATTGCCGCCGCACTCGCGTACAGGCTTGAAGCGCGACCCTGGATCGACGACGAGTGGACGATCGACGGATCGGGGGCGTGACGTGACGGCGGAATTGAAACGCGGTTGGTGAGCCGCACGCGAACGGCGTGGCGGCCTTTCCAAGGATACGTCAATCGCTGTTTGCCATCCTGTCGACCATGCCCATCGCCTATTCCTACATTCGAATGTCCCGCCCGGAGCAGCTCCGGGGCGACAGTCTGCGCCGGCAGATGGCGGCTGCGGCCGAGTGGGCCGCCAAGCGCGGCGTGGAGCTCGACGACAGCCTGCGCGACATCGGCGTGTCTGCTTATAAGGGCAAGAACCGCGATGTCGGCGCGCTCGGCACGTTCATCCGGATGGTGGAGGACGGCACCGTCCGATCGGGCTCGTTCCTGCTGGTGGAAAGCCTGGATCGCCTAAGCCGTGAGACCGTGATCGAGGCGCTGCCGCGGTTTATCGATCTCGTGAACGCGGGCATCATCGTCGTTACACTCATCGACGGGCAGGAATACTCGAAGAAGCGGCTGAAGGCGGACTGGACCCCGCTCATCGTCTCTCTCGCCACGATGGCGCGCGCTCACGAGGAGAGCAAGACAAAGGGGATCCGGGTCCGCGAGGCCTGGGACGCAAAGCGAGCGAAGGCCGGGCAGAAGGTCCTGACATCGCGTGTCCCGGCTTGGCTGACGGTCGTGGATGGCCAGATCCGGACGGTTCCGACACGGGTCGAACTGGTCCGGCGCATCTTTAGGGAGACCGGCGACGGGCAAGGCCGTCGCATCGTCGTCCGGCGCCTCAACGACGAGCGCATTCCCCCGTTCATGGGTGGAAAGGTAGGTTGGCAGCCGAGCTACATCGCCAAGCTGCTGTCGAACCGTGCAGTGCTCGGCGAGTTCCAGGCCTACCGGCGAGGCGAGGATGGCAAGCGCCGGCCCGAGGGGGACCCGGTCCCCGGGTACTTCCCCGCGATCGTCACGGAGTCGGAGTTCCACCACGCCAACGTCGCCCGGTCCTCGCGCACGTCGGCGCCGGGTCCGCGTGGCAACGGCGTGCCGAACCTGTTCACCGGCATAGCCAAGTGCGGGGTATGCCGCTCTTCGATGGTCATGCTGAACAAGGGAGCTTCGCCAAAGGGCGCGCGCTATCTCGTATGTTCGAACGCCGATCGATCCGCTGGTTGTGCGAACGATCGCCGATGGCGCCTGGACGGGGTCGAGGTCGCCGTGCTCGGCATCATGCATCGCGTCGACATCTCCAACCTCGTCGAGCGCGCACCCGAACACAAGCGGGAAGCGGAAGACCTGAAGGCTAAGCTAGCGGCCCTGAACGCCCGGAGGGAACGGCTGCTTGATCTGGTCGAGGACGGTGACGAGGCCGCCAAGGCCAGGTTCAAGACGCTCGGTTCCGAGATCGGCAACCTGCGCGAGAGTATCGACCGTTCGGAGCATCAGGAACGGGTTGATGCGACCCAACCGTCCCACGAGGAGCGGCTCGCATCGATCCGCGAGATACAACGTCTTCTTGCCATGGCCACGGGGGAGGCCCTGCGAGACCTTAGGCTGAGACTGGCGCAGCACCTGCGCGGCACACTGCTTAGGATCGATTTCGACACCCGGGTCGTCACGTGTCGCGTCAGGCTCAATCGCACGGCAGGCTATCGTTGGACTGCCGATCGCTATCCCGATGGCGTGCCCATGATCGCGATCGACGAGCGTCGCTCAACCTGGGAGCCGCACGAGTTCGACGATCAGGATGCCCAAAGGTCCGAGCCTGGTGGAAAACTGCCAGCAGACGTGGGGAGGATGATCGAACTCCTGGGCTCCCCCGCAAGGGCTCCCTCTCACACCCCAGGGAGCCGATCCCTCGTGAACCGAAAGAACCGTTCAAAGTCTTGATGAGGGACGTCGTCTGCGGCTTGCCGATCCCGATCCAGCGGCCATCGGCGGAATGCCATCCGTGCGCACCTTCTCAGGGGTGGGATTTCTGAACGCCAACGACGATCCCACAATGACCGTAAGCGTCCCCGCGGTGGGGCGTGTGCAGCCCTGACGCTCGAATCGGTATGCTGCCCCATGCAGAGGGGCGCCATGCACGAGCTTCGCCGAACGTTCTTCGAAATCATCGCCCGCGGCATGTCCACGGTCGACCGCTTTTCAATGAACGATCCCGACGGAGACCTACCGCATCAGTTGTCGTCCAACCCGGAAACGATGGCGGTCATTGAGGACACGATCGACGCCCTCTTGGATGCCGCACCCGAGATCGAGATGCGCCATGGGGACGACGTGCGCCTCAGGTTCGTCGATAATTATCCCCTGACCATGCGGGTGGTGGAGGGCCTTCATGAGGTTGCACAACACGTGCGGGAAGCGTTGCCCGGTATGAAGACGGACCAGATGGCGAGCGCTGCCAAGGTGATCTCAGCACTCGAAACGCTGCCATCCCGTACCCACGACGTCCGTTTCGAAATGACCTTCGTCGGCGAAGACATGGGCGGTGGGCACGGATGGGCTAGCATCGCCATCGACGACACGTCCATACGACTCGAAGCGGGTGAAACCGTGCGGGGCGACTATGGATCAGATCATTCCAGCGGAACGATCTCCGGGCGTTGGCCGAATGGGTCGACCGGGGATCCGGGTGCCTGTCTCAGCCATGTTTACGGCGCCCTCCTTTTGAAGGTCATGCAAATCGACAATCTCAAGACATGACCCAGCGCGCTAGCCTCCCTCAAACGAATTGGCCCAGCAGGGACGAGATACGGTCCTCCAACTTCTCAGCCTCCACCCTTTGCATTTTTAACGCCCGAGCGAGTTCCACGAAATCCGCGTCGGTCGGATCACTGTGGGATTCGGCTGCGGCACACTCTTGGGAAAAAGCGTCCCGAAGGGATCCGAACCCAGTAGACGCCGCGCTTAAGTCCCCTTCTGCCCCATCCAGAGGCGATCTGGATTCATCATGAATTCCCAGGATGGATGATGCAACGTCGAGCCGCAGGTCCAGTTGGCTATCTGGTTCGCAATCAGTTCGCAAACAGGCGTTCGACTCTGTACAGATATGTTCGTCTCCAGTGTTTTCCGGCAAAGTTTTGAAACACCATTCGCAAGCCGCTGCAGGCCAATTATCTTCTTGAGTAGAACGAGTTAGCAGCGAGATGCCAGATGCTTGAGATGCATCTGATCCAGAGGGGCATTCTGTGCGTGCGGGGATAGTCCCGCCCGAGGACTTCGAGGTCTGGCAAGGGGTTAGCCCTTTGGAGGCGTCCGGGTTCTCAACCGGTTCGCGAAGGGCGATCTTGCCGGTGCCGACCCCGGTGGAGCCGAGACGGGCCTTGGCCTTGCCGAGCTTCGCGACCATGTGCGCCTCGGCGGCGAGGGCGCCGTCTACGACCGCCTTGCTCATCACGAAGGCGTAGGCGGTCGTGGTCACCCGGATATCGCGATGATGCAGCCGATTCATCACAATTGTGATGTCCCCAGTCGCCCGAAGGGTCTCCGTGCCGAAGGTCCGCCTCAGGTCGTGCGGCCGCGCATTGGGGATCTTGGCGCGGGCGCAGGCCGCCTTGAAGGTCTGATAGAACCTTAGGCCTTGCATCGGGTACAGCTCGCCCTTGACCTGCCAGACCTGGCCCGCCGGCCCGGTCTGCGTCGACAGCGCCCTGATCTTGAAGACCGCGTCGTCAGGATGGGCCGGCGGATACAGGTGCCGCTGGGCGACCAGTATGTCCTCCACGAGCGGCGTCAGGGCGACCTCGCGGTCGTGGCCGCCCTTGACGACGACCTTGATGATCTTCTCCTCCCAGTCGACCTGCGACCACAGGAGCTCGACGCCATTGCGCAGACGCAGGCCGGTGAACAGGAAGAAGTAGAGGACCCGCGCGTAATCCGGTGTGAGCTTGTCCTCAATCCGCACAATCTCTTCGGCTGTGAAGTACCTCTTGCGCGGCTTGCAATCGAACTTGAACCTGCTGAAGTTCGGCTTTTCCGGGAGGTAGACGCCCCAGTCTTCCTTGGCCATGTCGAGCATGGTCGCGAGCGTGTTCTTGACCGCCTTCATGTAGCTCTCTGCGTAAGGCTGGGGCTGCCCTGAAACGGTCCTTTGAGCTTGTCGCATACGCAGGACGAAGTCGATCACGAACGGCCTGTCGATCGCCGAAAGCTGCGTAGCGGGATCGATGAAACTCATAACCATCGCGCAATACCGATGGACATTCTCCGGCCTACTAAGCTTCTTCGCCCGCTGTGCCTCCATGTACCTTTCCATGCCCATCCTCAGGGACATCGACATGATCTTGCCGTTGGGAGCCCGATCTACCTTCCGCTGTTGGACTTCCAGGTAAGCTGCCGCATAGGCTCGATCCTTGATTGCGCGGGCCTCGGTCGGATCCGAAGTCTCGGTGGAACCGGAGAAGCCAAGTCCCTCGATATTGAAGCGGTAGTGATAAAACCTCGACTTTTGAGGAATGTAGAGGTTCCTGGGATGCTTGCGCCTCTTGTTGGCCTTCGCCCTAGGCTTAATCCCCCCGGTAGTTCCCGCCATCACACATCCCTCCTTTGTCTCTTGTGCCTGTCGCAAGACTCGCCGAACGCGGCCGATCGGTATTGCTCTATCGTGGTCTTGATACCGGCGCGGCTAGGCTCCCGCCGGACCGGCTCCACGCGGCGCCCATCAACGAAGGCCTGCAGCCCCTCCTCCAGGACCCTGAGATCACGCCTCTGCCTGCCCCTGCCTACGTTGAAAGCCTGGAGCGCCCCGTCTGAGACGAGGTGCTCGACCTGCCGCAGGCTCAGCCCGAGCGTCTCGGCAACCTCCGCCAGCGTGTAGACCCGTCCGATGGCCATCTCGATCTCGCCATCGGGCGCCGCCCAGTCGACCGGCGCGCGAGATACATACGTTCGGCGCGGGCCGGCGCATTGATCGTTCATGGGGCATGCTCGCTGAACTGCGTAAGTCACGTTCGGACAAACCATCACTTCTTCGTACATCGTATACATGACGCCATCCTCAAGATATCAATTTGAAATCAATCAACATCTTCCGTAATGCGTAAGACGTTGTTCACCTTACGAGGAGGATAGGCTGCCTCCTGCAATCGCCGTGCTACGGTTTTCCGTTCACCGCGCCCCATCGATCTGATGCTCGTTCGTATTATGAGACGATCCATCTTATTTCGACACACGCGGATATGGACCGCGGCCTTCGAAGCATTAGAACTCAATCACCTTCGAATGGCTTCGCGGTCTTGCACAGATGGAGCTCTTAATGACTCCAAGCGTGATGCCACGACGGACTTTGGTCGGTTTCGCTCATGGAGCTGGAGAAACCCAGTAGCGGTTCCAGAGGCGGTGCCCCACCTCCTGCTTTCGACGAAAAAAGCCCCCACCGTCATCGGGTACATGGGCCCCGAAACCGACCACGTCGCGATGCCTCTAATTCCCTTCATCGAGAGGCTCGGGCGCGAGCCGACGAGCGAACGCAGTGACCCGAACCGTCGATGCGGACGTGGCCTCGCGGGCGGCGACGATCCGCCCCCGCCGCTCGGCCTCCTCCAGGGCGGCGGCCCCGAGCGCCGCCAGGACGCGTCCCACCGTGCGTTCCCACGCGGGCTCGCCCAGCTCGACGCGCATGATGCTCAGCCGACGGAAGAGCTCGCCGACGGCGCGGTCACCCTCAAGCGGCTGCATGGCGACCTCCATCAAGCTCGGCCTGCACGACGACGCCGTGGTCGGCGAGGATGCGGCGGACGTCATCCCCGCCCACGACGAGGTCCGCGACCAGCCGGTCCGCCAGGACCTCGATCGCCTCCCGATGCTCCGACACGAACCGCTTGGCCCGCGCGTACAGCCCGTCGAGGTCGCGCTGCACCTTCACGCGGAAGTCCGCGTCGGACCACAGCAGGGGCCAGACGTCCTCCCGGCGCGCCAGGAACAGCAGGCCGTCGCCGAGGCCGTGGGTCGCGTGCGCCATGGCGATCAGGCCCGTGGCGGTGGCGAGATCGGAGCCGAGGTCGCCGCCCGCCCCGCTGTTGGCGTGCCCGTCGCGCTCGTCCTGCGCGCGGCCGACGAGGGCGACCACGGCGGCATCGTCGACCTGCGGCCGGGTCATCATGAGCCGGTGGTGGAGCCGGGAGCGGGTCATCCCCACCGTCGTCTCCCGCAGGACGATGCTGACGTCGCGGACGGTCCCCACGCCGAGGGCCTCGGAGGCGACCGCGTGGGCCGCCTCGTGCCGCGCGGCGATCAGGGTCTCCTCGGCCGTGCGCTGTCCCGAGGGGGCGATCCGCGCCGCCAGGTCGGCCACCGCGAGGGGCCGGCCTGCCTCGCGGGCGGCTTGCCGGGCACCCTTCACAAAACCAGCGACCTCGGCCCCGGTCGACCCGGCGGCCAGGTGGGCCAGCGGCATCAGGTCGACCCCCGCGAGGTCGCCCCCGAGGTGCTGGCGCATGATGCCCGCCAGCGCGGGGGTGTCCGGCGGCTTGATGCTGATGACCGGGTGCAGCCGCCCCGGTCGCACGAGCGCCGCATCGAGCTTGTCCGCGTGGTTGGTGGCCCCGATGACCACCAGGCGGCTGGCCGGGCCGGACATCGACGCGTCGAGCGCGAGCAGGATGCTGTTGACCACGGGGGTCCACCACTCCCGCGCACGGTCGGTGAGGCGGGCGCGGTCGGGCAGGCCGTCGAGCTCGTCGAGGAACAGGATGGCCGGCGCCTGCGCCGCGGCGAGCCCGAAGACCCTGTCGGCTTCCTTGATGACGCCGTCGAGGTGACCGGACGACCCGCTGAACCATGCGGCGACGTTGGTCGTGATCAGCGGCAGGCCGGCCGACTTCGCGACGGAGCGCACGAAGGTGGTCTTCCCCAGGCCGGGGGCGCTCGCCAGGACGCAGGTCCGGGTCACGGCCTCCCACGGGACGCGGCCCGCCCGCCAGTCGGCGAGATCGCGCACCATCGACTTGGCCCAATCGGCGGCCTCGCCGTAGCCGTGGAGCGCCTCCAGGGGCGGGACGTCGCGTTGTCCGGCGACGGAACCGAACTTGGCCGCCGAGGCCGCCTGCAGCCGCCGCACGCACCGGGCCGGGGACGATCCGACTCGGATGGCGGAGCAGATCTCCCCGAAGTCCAGTCCGACACCGATGTCCGGGGGCATGCGCCGCGCGGGCCGGCCGGTCGCGAGCAGGATCGCCCGGCCGATCTCCCGACGGCCGGGCATCTGGACCGTCACGCGCACGTCGGCAGAGGCGACGAGCGTCGACGGGAGGTAGCGCTCCGGCGCCGTCGAGATGCCGAGCACGGCATCGTTCGAGCCCAGGTGGGCGGCCACGTGCTGGTTGCCCTCGGTCGGCTTGTCCTGCCGCGGGGCGGTGCCGGTCCGGTTGAAGACGTAGCCGAAATCGCCGAGCCCGCGGATCACCAGCTCCACCTCGGCGGCGATGTCGGCGGTGGGGATCTCGACGACCACCGCCACCCCGCGCTTGCGGATGCGACGCAGGTCGGAACCCTTGAGGGCCTTGGCGACCGCGAGGCTCGCGAGGGTGTCGTGCGGCCCCTTGAGGCCGTCGGGCAGGGCGTGGGAGCGGTCGTCGAGGAGCTCGTCCTCGGGGAACTCGACGACGGGCTTGGTGGTGGTCTTGGTCGCGGTACGCTTGGTCATGGCTGCCTCCATCGCGAGGCAGCCGTACGCATTCGCGCGCCGGTCAGGCCTCGGGGGGTGTCTCGGGAATGCGCGTGTGGCGAGCGGCGCCGGCCAAGCCGACGCAGGTCGCCAATCGGCCCTCGGGCCGGATGCGCAATTTCTGACGGGGGCTGACGACGGTCGTCACGGAATGCTTCCTCGGGATGCGCCGAACGTATCGGCGACGCCGGTTTACGGGAACTGAACCGGCGGGGGCGCCACGGAGGCGCAGGAGAACGAATAGGGACCATCGCCCCGGTCCGTCAACGGGAATGCTCGTCGTTGGTTGCCGTCCAGGCTCGTGGCGTGGATAACGGGGAGGGATGACTATGAGGTCGAAATATCGTTCGCCGTCTGTATATCCCCTCATCCGCGACCTGATCGGACCAGTGGTACTACGCTTCGGCGCTACCGGACGCCGCCATCCACGTATCTGGATGAACGACGCAAGCTGGCTTGCAGGACTTACAGGTACATGCTTGCTGTCCGACCACATCCGACTCGCGGAGCAGCGACTGCACCCATGTTACTCACGGGTCATGCATAGCCTCGTCATCCCACTTCTCCGAGTAGGACGTTGAGCCCTTCGTCACCAATGATGAACGACAGGGCGGGGAGGCTCTCCAGCGAGGCCTTCATCGCCGAGCGGCATAGCTGAACGACATCCGTAGGGCTGGGTGTCAGGGGACAGTCCGGGGGGTGAGAGTGCCATTCCCCAATGTATTGCAGCTGGTCCATGGTCCGGGCCAACCTACCGGTCACATCGTCCGAAAGGCCGGCGATGCCCCTTTCGAACCCACGGGGCGAACCCTTGCTGTCCGGAGGGGCCGGCAAGGGCTCGACCAAGTGAACCTTGCGGGCGAGACTATCGACGATTCCGATCGCTGAACCACCGGTCTCGCTCGGCAGAGTCCCGTCCCTCATCGCAACCATCCGGGCGTGCGCCCACTCATCAACGGTGATCTCCCAATTCAACAACGGATATCTGGTGACGGGTGCGACGTCCGGATCGCTCACCGATACCCGGCCGTCCATATCGGTGGACCACACACGGATCGTAGCGTCGGCATTCCCAAGGGACTGCGCCAGTCCCGCCGCCACGAGCGACGACAACAGGGCGATCCGGCTCGCCGGCACACGATTGGTGACCGCGCGGCATGCGCCGGTGTAGGCGAAACGCTGGCCGACCGCGGTCAGGTGGCGTTCCAGTTCCGGGCGCTGGAGGACGGCGCGGTAGTATTGTGCCTCCAGGTCACGCAGGGTCAGTGACCGATCCTCGGGCTCTACGATGGCCACCACGGCCTCGGCGGAGGGATTGAAGAAGACGCTCGCCCGCCGTCCTCCCACGTCGACATCGGCGAGGTGACGGCTCGCGGCAATGGACGCGGACGCGTCGATGATCACCGAAGCCGCCGCGAGTGCCTGCCGGAGCTCGTCGTCCATCTGACCGGGCCGGAGTACGTTCGCGTCGATGGATCGCGCCACCGGTGCCTCGGTCGTAGGCAGGAAGATGGAGTTCAGCCGGTTCGCGAGCGCGGTAGCCTTGAAGGATCCGTTCTCCATCGCGCGCAGGGTATGACGCGCCAGGTTGTGGGGTAGAAGCCGGTCATCGTCGACCACGGTCCAGTCGAACCGTCCTTCCCGAACGAGGTACTCGGCCACGTGGGAGCCGATGGCGCCCGCACCGACCATCACGACCTTCCTTTCGTCCCTGGCCGTCCGCCCGGCAAGCGTCGCCGCCCACTCGGCGTCGAACGCTCGATGCACCTGGGCCATCTCGATCGGGCACGCGGCAAGGAAAGCCTCATCGACGTCTCCGGCCAGGATCGCGCGGGCGAAGCCGGAGGCGGCGGCATCATCGTGGGCGTGCAGCTGCCCGAGGGCCACACCGATCTCACCCACTGACTTGAGCGTTATGAAGACCCGAAGGTCGAGGAGCCCCCCTCTCGTGCTCCCGTCCGGTGCGACGACGGGAAAAGCCACGATGATGGCGAGAACCCCGTTGAGCCGTGCCCGGTCCTTCTCTTCCGAACCCGCCCATGCGCTCATCCGGGCGGTCAGGTCGCCCAGCATATCGACGCCTCGTTCGTCGAGGATGGCCGCGAGGGCCGCCAAGCTTTGTGGCGCCTTCCTCATCCGGGACATCCGCTCGGGCGGCACTCGATAGGCGACGGGAATGAGCAGATGAACGTCCGCGGCTTTGGGCAGCGATCCAGCCGGCATGACGGTGAACAGATCGGCATCGTCGGGTGTCGTGCGAAAACCGACGAGTTCCACGCCCTCGACGTCCGACAGCACAGAAGCCGGGACGACGATTTTCAACCTTGATAGCCCGAAGAACGGATCCACGGGCTGGATCGGGTCGTGAAGCTCTCCGCGCGCTGCGCGGCGGAACCATAGGTGGATGCGCTGCAGCATCTCGGCCGGCGTCCACGTGAGGCGAGCCTCATCCCAAGGCCGATCGTCAATGCACATCGCGGCGGGAAAGCCGTCCGGTACCAGTTGCTGGTGCTCGGTGTCCGGGAAGCCCTCCCGGAGCATCATGATCAACGGCATGGCCAATCCGGGCCCGAACAGGATGCCGATGCGCTCGACGCGCTCGATTTCCACGACGGGTCGTTGCGGTACCCCCGTCAGGATGTCGACGACGAGCATCTCGCCACCGCCCGGGTGACGGCGCCCCTCGACGGCACGGACGACATGACCGGCCGTGGCCAAGTAGGTCGAAACGGCCGTCGCTTGAGGCGAGAATAGTTCGTCCGCGGGGACGACCGTCCAGTCGTCGATCCACGCCATGGCCCTCACCCCTGTCGCGCGGTGGTCGAGGTCGATGCCGTAGCAACGCTCGGCGCGGCGAGCGCGATGCCCACGCCATAGCGGTCGATCTCGAAGCGGATCGGCTTCGGCTTGCCCGAGGCGGGCTCCATGGTGACCATGAAGTCACCCTGCTTATCCCGCACGACGCGACGGTGGTGGTTGGCAGCCTGGCGGTGCGGCGGTTGTTTGTCGTCATCCTCAGCCGTTCCCGGGAGGGGAATGGGCCAACTCGGCGACACGATCGTGCAGCGCTTTCGGCCTTGGTCTTCGAACAGCCACCTCACGTTCTCGGCCGCCTCCGTCTCGTCCTCGCCGCGTTCCGGTCCCAGGGACTTATAGGAGCAGTGGTGGAACAGCTTCATGAGGTCCCACCGCAACCGGTCGGCGTTGCCATAGCGACGCGAGATGCTCACGATATCGGTGATGGCCAAATAATCGACGTCGGAGCCAAAGAGGGCATACGATTCCTTCCCACCGTCGACGAACGTCACCTGGAACACGATGCTGTCGCCGTTCCGATCCACGACCGTATTCTCGTCCTGGCGCCACGCGAACGGACTGTGGACGAAGAATTCGGCGGCCGAAGCGCCCGCCTTGTCGAAGCCGGGAACGGGCTTGCCGGCATCGACGAAGAGGTGCTTGCGGCTCTCGAAGTCGATACCTTCCGCCTCCATCCAATCCTTCAGGCGCTCGGCACGTGAGAATACACGGATACCTTTTCCCTCGCGCAGGCGGTGGCGTGCCTCCTGACGTACGAGACGTGCGTCATTCTTTAGGGTCGTCTCGGTGAGTGCACAGGCTGGAACCCACAGCTCATCGATCTCGACGCGATCGTCATCCTGATACGCGGCGGAATGCCGGAGCCAGAAAAACTCGCCCATCCGCTGGCAGTGATCGTCGTCGAGGTGGGTGAAGCACACGACGTCGAGGGACTTGCGATCGGCCTTGCGCAGCACCTTGCGCAGCTCCTCGGCGAGGTCGCAGCGCTCGTCCTCCGGGTCGTCGGGGTTTCCCTGGTTGCCGAAATCGATCAACAGGAGCTGCTTGTTTGCGAGCTCGATGAGCGAGCCGTCCGCATTCCCGAGCGGGTAGAAGGTGACGTAGGCGGGCATGATCGTTCTCCTTGTCTTCGGGGTCGGGCTAATCGTTCCTCGCCGGCTGCCAGCGGTGGGTTCGGGGAAACAAGTCTGCCGAATGTGTTGTGAGAACCGTGTCGGCCACCTCGAAACCATGGCGGGCGACACGTTCGAAGACCTCCGGGGACATCGCCCGTAGGTCGGTCGGGTGGCCCAACGCCAAGCGGACGTCGGCATCGCCGAGGTAGCCGTCGTAGTCCCGCTCGGGACGGTTGCGCCGGACGCGGATGTCCACGTCACGGACGGAAACCCCCATCTTGATCAAGGCGCCACGCAAGGTCCCGCCCTCAACGTCCCGCATGAACATGCGCGAGCGCAGGGCCCGGATCTGGTCGCTCGCGACATCGAACAGCCTGGGGCCGGCGAGACGTCCCTTCAGTATGGCGAACTGCGAGGTTGCGCCGTAAGCCGGGACGGGCCCCGACGCGTCGCTGCAGATGACGAAAGCATCGGGATCAGGTGCCTGCCCAGGCTTATAGATGGCCTCAAGGCCGAGGTTCTCGTACGCACCGCCGTCCCAGAGCCCGATCCGCCTCGTCGGAGGGGTCGTGCGCTCCAAGGGCTTTCGCGTCGCCGGGTCGCTCCGGAACCACCCTTCGCCCGGCAGGTCGAGCCAAAGAGCGCCCAGGACGTAGGGGACCGCCGCCGAGGCAGCCGCAGCATCGGCAAGCCTGACGTCCGGGGCATAATGGCGTCCGAAGACCCAGTCACCCATTTCGCGGGAGGAGAAACGCCAGTTCTTGCCGCTGTGGAGAGAGGTCGTGTTGATGGACCAGCAAGGGATCGCCGGCAGGTCCATGACCCGTGCCGTCACGCCCCAGCGCTCTACGAGGAGGTCCGCCACCACGCTCGACCGAGCGGTCAGGAGCCTGCGATTAAAGCGCAACAGTCCGGTCCAGCCGATGGCCGGAACGGAGAACAGGTCAACCGAGGTCAGCAGGCGCTCCAGGGCCGGGAAGACGCTGTCCCGGTACGTCGAGGAATTCGGCCAGGTCAGGCCGCTCGCCGACATCGCGGCGGCGACCAGCAGGCTGCCGCCCGACACCGTGGAAACATGCGTTACGCGCTCAAGCAGGTCGTCGCTCGCGAGCCGGTAGAGCACGCCCGCATGAAATGCAGCGGCACGAACTCCGCCACCCGATAGGGCCAGTCGAATGGGAAGGCCGGATGCCGGCGTTACGCTCGCCGTCGCATTCGCCCCGTGCATCCTACGGTCCCCTTCCCCGGAATTTCGTAAAGAAACTTCCACAGCCATAAACGCATCCGCGGCGCTGCCTGGTTAGCGTTCCAGAAAGTATTTCTACACCGAACATGGCGGCAGACGTATCGTGATACAAGGCTGCGGTGTTACGCTACGGCGAACTTTAAGTTGTTTTTCTGCGGGCAAGGAGACGGCGGCGTTGGCCACCTTCGGCGAGAAGATAAAGGGCCTCCGGAAGAAGGCTGGGCTGACCCTGGATCAGCTCGCCGATTTGACCGGCAGCAGCAAGTCATACGTGTGGGAACTTGAGAACAAGAACCCGCCCCGGCCCTCGGCCGACAAGATCGACAGGATCGCGAAGGCGCTCGGCGTCACGGCCGATTATATAATGGATGAAAAGGCCGATTTGACGACCGCCGAGGACGAAGCGTTTTTTCGCAAGTACAAAGGCCTGGACCCCCTCGTGAAGGAGCAGATCCGTCGGATCACGGAAACCTTCAAACGGTAGCCTCCGGCCACGTTGACGTTGCGATTGCCCGTCCGCCTTGCGACGCTGTTCGCGGGAGCGAATCAATAAATGCCGCCACCTGCGTACAAGCATCCCGCACGATGGGCGAACCAGCTCACGACGATGCTTGACCATGTCAAGGGATCGAATCGCTATCCCGTCGATGTCGAGGAGCTCATCCTCGACTACTCCCGCAACGTCTGGCCTGGTGACCGCGTTCTGGCGATCCACAGCGAGGAACTGCATGGGTTCGAGGGCGCACTGGTGCCCGTTCGCGAAAACGGTGGCTGGCTGATCATCAGTAACTCGGCGGCCAGGGATGGCAGGCGCCGCTTCACGATCGCACACGAGGTCGGCCATTACCTCCTCCATCGTCATCTGCTTCCGCCGGAGGGCATCCGCTGCAAGGCGGACAGCGTCGGTCGCGGCGCCGGCCATGCCATCGAAAAGGAAGCCGACGAGTTCGCGGCGGCGTTGCTGATGCCGTCTCACGATCTGCGCCGCCAGATCGACCCGAGGGCCAAGCCCAGCATCGATGAACTCTGAGCCCTTGCCGAACGGTACGGGGTATCTCTGACCGCGGCGATCTTGCGATGGCTGAGCCATACCGAGCGCCGATCCATGATGATCGTGTCGACGGACGGCTTTGCCCTTTGGGCGCGCTCCAGCGATGCCGCCTTCAAGAGCGGCCGCTATCTGAAGACCTCGAACCAGCCTGCTGAAATTCCGATCGGATCGGGCGCCGCCCAACCGCATCTGGTCGAGGCCTGCCGAAATGGGATGCTGCATCCGGCTGGCGTGTGGTTTGACGAGCACGTCGAAGAGCTAACGATCCACGCGACCGCATTCGATCAGGTGATAACGGTCCTCCATTTCGGAGAAGCACAATCGCAATGGTCGACTGCCCGCACGGCCACATAGCCCATCGTCAGATACAACTTCACAGGATCAAGGTGCTACGGATTGCAATTCTCACTGTGCCAACTGATTTTGCGAATAAAAGATACAGCGATACAGATTGGCCAATGGCGACTCAGATAATTCGTATCATAATTATGTGGTAAACTATCGAAGGTGAGGTAGTTATCACTACAATCGAGCGCATGATGTCAGGATGATTTATGCCGCGCTGGTTTCGGTAAGTCTGTCCCTGATCTCCGATAGGGTGACGGGTCTGTATCCGAAGACGTCGACGCCGACGTCGGTGCTCGCGGCGGTACCGGGCAGGCTGCCGTGGGAATGCCCATAGAAGTGGATGTCCCCGCGGTGCATGCGCGGCCAGACCCGGTGGGCGTAGTGGCTGAGCCAGATGCCCTGGGTCATACCGGTTTCCGGGTCGTGCACGTGCACCCGGGTGACGTCGACCACCGGGCCGTCCCAGGGCAGCATCTGGCCAATCTTGTCATGGTTGCCCCGAACGAGGAACTTGCGGCCCCGCAGACGCCCGTAGATCGCCCGGGCGCGGTCCTCCGTGCATCGATGGCAGAAGTCGCCAAGGTGCCAGACGGTGTCGCCCGGGCGCACGGCGGCGTTCCAGGCCGCGATCAGCGCCTCGTCATGGGCGTCGATGTTGGGGAACGGTCGCGCAAGCCCGAGCCGCAGCCCAAGGACGGCTTGGTGCCCGAAATGGGTGTCGGCGGTGAAAAATGTTCGGTGGGTCACGAGGGGCCTCCATGGGCGTGGAGGTCCAGACGGGATCGGGCCGTGCGAGCCTCGGGGTCAGGTCGTTTCGGGGCGGGGAAATACTTTCACGGACGATGGTCTTCCTGGCGGGTGAGCCGTTTCGCCGGATTGATTCGGAAACTCAAGCCCCCGGGTATCGGAAGTGGTGGGTAAAAGGTCGCCGCCAGAATAAGCCAATCATTAAAATCCCGTTCGCGCGGCTTTCGCCCTGGGCCGATGTACCGGATCGCACCACATGGGATGTCGGCGTCCCATGAAGGAGTACCACGATGGCATCCCTTGCCCGAACGCGCGGCCTGTCCCCCCTCCCGGCCGCGGCGCTGGCGGTCGGCGCCGTCACCGCAGCCCTGCTGATCGGACGGCGCGCGAGCCCGACGCCGGAGCATCCCAGGACGCGACGCTGGTACAGACGCCTGGACAAACCCGACTACACGCCGCCGTCACCGGTCTACCCCGTCGCCTGGACCGGCATCCAGGCATCGCTGGCCTACGGCGGCTACCGGCTCCTGCGCTCCGAGGATTCGCCCGAGCGGACGACGGCCCTGGCGTTCTGGGCGGCGAACCAGGTCGGCATCGCCGGCTGGAGCGAGGTGTTTTTCGGCCATCGCTCGACGAGGTGGGCCACCGTCGCCTCGGCCGCGCTGGGCGCGAGCGCGGTCGGCTACGTGGCCACCGCCGGCCGGGTCGACAGGACCGCCGGGCAGCTCGGCATCCCACTGGTCGCGTGGGTATCGTTCGCAACCCTGCTCGCCGAGGAGATCTGGCGCAGGAACGACTGAGCCTTATCGGCAAACGGTCGTCGAGACACCCCGGAAGGGCGGTGGGCGGGCTCCCGCAACGAACCCGCCGTGCCCCCGCTCTGCATGTCGAACCTGGACGGACGTAGGGGCCGCATGGTCATGCCAGGCTCACCACTCCCGACACCGGGTCGACGCGTCCGCCCTTCCCGCCGTCGGAAGTCCATCCGACGACCCCCAAGCCATCTCCGCCTGACCGACCCGACGCAGGCGGGGTCGGTCAGGCGGATGGCGAGGATGTCGATCGGGGTGACCCCGAGGCCCGGCGTCTCTATGAGCGGATCGCCTCCCCGACGGGCGCAGGCGTGGCGATGTCCTGCAAGGAGAGAGGCTACTTAGACAAATGTCACTGACGACCCGCATCGTCCTACTGATGCTGCTCGCGCTCGGCCCGGCGCTCGCCATCCAGGGGTGGAATGAGTACGCCCTGCGCATCGCCCGCGACGAGACCGTGCGCGCCGACACCATGGCGACGACGCGCGCCGTCGCCGACGACCTCGAACAGGTCGCGGACGAGGTCCGGCGATCGCTGAACCTCGTCGCGCGGGACCCGCGGATCCTCGCCCTCGATCCCGCCGCCTGCGGCGACTACCTCCGTGGTGCCGCGACCGAACTGCCCCATCTCAACCTGCTCGGCCTGACTCGCCCGGACGGCGCCGTGGTCTGCAACAGCATCGGCTCGTCCCCGGGGGCCTACTCGAACGTGGGCCGCGCCTAGCACAGGCTCGCCCTGCAACTGGACGGGTTCACGATGGGCGGCTATGCGTGCGGCGTCGCCACCGGCAAGGACAGCGTCCATTTCGCCCAGCCATTGCGCGGCGCGGACGGTACGGTCGTCGGCGTGCTGGTCGCGGCCCTGGATCTCGACTGGTTTTCACTCCATCTGCAGAGGGATTTGCGCCTCCCCTCGACCAGCCTGACCATCGCCGACCCGGACCGGATCATCATGATCCGGCGGCCCACCGGGCACGAATGGATCGGCAGGCCCATACCCGAGGAACGTCAGACGCATCAATGTCTGGATCGCTTTTTGCGGCCCGTTTAACGTCTTCTTTAAAGCATTGCGCAGGAAAGCCCTGAGGCATGGTTGGTTGGCTTTCTACCAATTTACTTCAAGAATCACGAGACAAACGCCGATGCCTATTCAGTTCTAGCGATACGCATTCACCATGCTTCAACAACGTCGCGTGGGTAAAAGTTTGGGCATCCCAACCCGTGAAGTGTCGATATCTACCACATTCTTTCGCCCGCCGCATGAACAGACATACCTACGAGCAGACCGTCAATTTACGACGCCTTTGGGAAAGAGTGCATCAAGGCGAGCGCATCGTGTATGTTCATTGGCTTGCCGAAGTAGTATCCCTGAACCTCGGCACAACCCTCGCCCGCCAGATATGACAACTGCTCGTCGGTTTCCACGCCCTCGGCAATCGTTTTGATGCCGAATGACTTGCTCATGGCCAAAATCGCCTTGACGATGGCCCCACAATTCGCGTCACGTATCATGTCGGATATGAACGAACGGTCGATCTTGATTTTATCGAACGGAAACATGCGAAGGTAACTTAGACTACTGTAGCCTGTGCCAAAATCGTCCATGGCTATCCGACATCCTAATTCTCGAAGCTGCCCAAGCACGCTTACGTTGTCTTCGGTCTTACTCATTAGGACCGACTCGGTGATCTCTAACTCCAGTCGTTGTGGTGGGAGCCCCGAATGTGCCAGGGCCTGGACCACGGCGTTGACCAAGTCACCACGGATGAACTGCAGCGGCGAGACGTTGACCGCCACCGACAGGTCTCCCGGCCATCCAGCGGCTTCGCGGCAAGCCTCTCGCAATACCCAGTTCCCGATCGGCACGATCAAGCCGATTTCCTCCGCCAACGGGATGAACTCTTCGGGAGACACCATTCCCCGATCCGGATGCCGCCACCGTAGGAGAGCCTCGAAGCCGGTGAGCCGATGCGGAACAAGCGAAACCTGGGGCTGGTAGAACACCTCCAGTTGACCGAGTTGCTGCGCATTTCTCAAGTCGGTCTCAAGCATGCGACGCGATTGGGCCTGGGCGTCCATCGCTGGATCGAAGACGCGGAAGGTGCCACGCCCCTCGAACTTGGCCTTGTACATGGCGAGATCGGCCGCCTTCAACAGGGCCTCCGGATCGTCGTCGGGCCCGCTTCCAAAAACGACGCCGACGCTTGCCCCAACAGTGACGTCGTGTTGGTTGATCGACCGCCGCCTGCAGGCAATCTCAACCAGCTTGCCCGCCAGTGCGAGCGTGTCTGCCGCATCGAAACTCGCCACGCGCAAGATAGCGAATTCATCGCCTCCCAACCGCGCGATCCGGTCCGTCGGACCTAGCGCATCCGAAAAGTCTGTCGCAACCTCCCCGAGCAACAAATCGCCGAAGGAATGCCCGAGCGCATCGTTTACGTCTTTGAATCCGTCCAGGTCGACGAAGAGGACGGCCAAGGGGGCGAGTCCGTCTCGACCGCTGGTGGCGATCGCGTTCACGAGATCGTCCCGGAATTGCCGGCGGTTCGGCAATCCTGTCAGCGCGTCGTGGAACGCCAGGAAGCGCGAGTGCGACTCGGACCTTTCTCTCTGTTCGATCTCGACCCTGAGTGTCTCGTTCATCTTGACGAGGGAGCGTGTCCGTTCCTCCACTCGCCGCTCAAGGTCGTCGTTGCCCCGACGTAGAGCGTCGTTGGCCAGTCGTAGCCTCTCGCCTGCTCGCTTCCGGTCGATTTGAGCGTTAACCCGCAGCAACGCGATGTCAAAATTTACGGGCTTGGTGACGTAGTCGTTGGCCTGAAGCTGCAACGCGCCGACAACATCCTCGGCGCCGACCTTCGCGGTCACCATTATTACGGGTAGCTCCAACGGCGAGCGAGTCCGTCGAACCGTCCTTAGAACGTCGAGCCCCCCTATTCCTGGCATCATGACATCGAGCAGTACCAAGTCGAACGTCTGCGCGTCGATCATCCCAAGGGCTTGTGCACCGCCATCGGCCTCGTGAACCTCGAAGCCGCGGCGCACGAACCGCCTGACCAAGACCGCGCGATTGTCCGCGATATCATCGACGATCAGAATGCGCGGAGCGGCGTCCAGGCATGACGTCCGCCCCCCCTCCGGGACGTCGGCTACGGCGTTCGTGTCCGATCGGGCAAGGGCGTTTGTCATGTCGCCTATGTTCCTACCAACGCCATCGGCGCCATGTCGACGACCCGCCCGAGCTCACCTTCGTCGGCATCCTCCGCAACCCGCGAGGTCGGGATACGGAAAGCGAACACCGACCCCTTCCCGACCTCGCTTCGCACGGTGATGCTACCACCCAGGAGGACGCAAAGCTTCTGACTGAGGGCAAGACCCAACCCCGTCCCGCCGTAGCTGTGGTTCGTTTCGGCGGAAACCTGCTCGAAATCAGTGAACAAACGTTTTGCGTCCGCTTCGGCGATGCCGATTCCCGTGTCGATGACGTGGAAGGTAAGGCACGGAACGCCGGCCTTCTCGTCACGACGGACGGCCAGGGTGATAGACCCGCCCATCGTGAACTTGGCGGCGTTACCGAGGAGGTTCACTAGGATCTGGCGAAGCTTCGTCTCGTCCGTCGTCAGCGTCTCGTCGAGAGCCGCACTGACGACGCGCAGGACGTTCTTGTTGGATTGCGCCATCGGCTCGACGGTTGCGATGACCTGATCGACCATGTCCCGGAGCAGGAAACCATCGCATCTCAGGGCATCGGTCTCGTGACCGAGGTTCTCAAGATCGAGAACGTCCGCAACCAAGGACAACAGGTGACGACCGGCCGCGTTGATCCTGCCGATGTCCTTCTCCCACGTCGCGTTGCCCCCGTCCGGCGGCATGCTCTCAAGGATGAGCTCGCTGTAGCCGATGACCGCGTTGAGCGGCGTCCGCAACTCATGGCTCATCTTCGATAGAAAGATGGTACGGCCCCTGTTCGCCGCGTCCGCCCGCTCCTTGGCCGCCCTGAGTTGCTCCAGCTGCATGTCCGCCTCGCGCTCGGCAAGCGAGGTGCTGGACATGATGTCAGAATAATAGGTTGCCATCCAAGACATGTATAAGGTTGCAGAGACAATGGAAATCCAGCTGACCGGTGCCAGGTCGGCTAGCGGAACCGTCTCAGGGAACCCCCAAATCTCGTATGCAATTATGAACAAACCAATGTTCACCACGAAGATTAATACGATCAAAGCTTGCCGATCAGAGAAATAGAAAAACCCAAGAAGTAACGCGATGATTAGCCATGGTATGCAAGGCGAAAGAGCCCCGCCATAGAAGAACGCTCCGAAAAGCGAAGTGAACGCCAGGAGCTCTACCGATACGAAGGCGGCTATCTTGATGCTTTGCGTATGCTTGAGAACGAACGGCAAGAGCCAGAAAAGGGATACGCACGCGATGACCGTGTAGCATGACAGGCCAGGCGACGGGTCGGTGAGATAGAGGAAGATACACATCGATTGGGACATGAGTGGTCCGAACAGATGTGTCAGCACGAAATGCCGCGCGACGCCTCGCTGCGATCGGTCGGCGAAGGCTGCTTCCGGAAGGAACCAGTCCACGTATCCGTTGAGTGCCGTTCCCATACCCAGGCCCCTTTCGGCGGTCATGAGCATTTGGGTTTCGAGCCGTTAAAGTTTGATGTATTCAAAATCCTTAGGCATTTACGATTGATTCACATCGATCACTTGAATCAGGGACGCCGGCCCAGATGCCCTTAGATGGGGCGGTTTGGTTAAGCTCATTCCTCGATGTTGGCGTTCTGGACCCGACGAAACCTTCGTTGGTCATCCACCCCGGCATACGCCGCACGTCGTGCGGCACCGCATCGAAACGGCGGCGATCGCTGCCCGGGTCGTGCACGCACGAAGCTAAGGCGAACGGAAGACGCGATGGACGCATCCTCCCTACTCGGTCCCCTCGGAGATACATCCGTCGGCATGGGGTCGGTCCCTCCGGGCGCACAGACATCGCCCCTGTACAGCAGATGGCTCGCGAGGATCGAGACGTTCCACCGCTTCGTTGACTGGTTCATTCCGGGCTGCATGGCGAACGAGAAGGCGCGTCGCAAACAGGCACGCCTATTTCTGCTCAGCCATCTCCTTGGCCCTTTCCTCGGCAATGGGACCGCGATCCTTCTGTCCTTTGCCGAGCCCGATCCGGGCTTCGAGGTCATCGTGGTCCTAATCGCGATCTCTGGCTTCTGGCTGTTCCCCTTCCTTTTACGTCGGTTCGGTCGCCTTGAGGCCCTGGCCCTCATATCGATCGAGAACCTGACGTTCTGCGTGCTGTGGGTCACATACTTCTACGGAGGGGCGGCGTCCCCGTTCCTACCCTGGACCATAACCATCCCACTTCTAGCGTTCTTCTACGTCGGGAACTCCCCGGCGCTAAAGAGGGCGATCTTCGCCCTCCTCGCTGGCAACGCGACGGCATTCTATCTGGTGTGCCACTACGTTGGCATGCCTAAGCAGGAAATCTCCGTCGAGGCGATGCAGCGACTTGGGATCCTGTCGACCGCCGCCATTGGCCTCTACGTCACGATGATGGCGCTCTATTATGCCAGGGCGTTGGCATCCCAGACGGAGCTTGAAGAAACGATGCGGGAGTACGCGATGAACGCGTCGGCCCTGAAGCACGCCGCGTGGGAGGCGGAGAGCGAGAGCGCCGCGAAGATCGACTTCCTCGCCAAGATGAGTCACGAGCTACGCACGCCTCTTAATGCGATCATCGGCTATAGCCAGATGCTTTTGGAAGAAGAGGAGGATGCGCCCGATGCCGAAAGCGTACAGGACCTCAGGAGGATACATATTTCCGGTCAGAACCTGTACAAGCTTGTGAACAAGATACTCGACATAGCGAAGATCGATGCCGGGAAGGCGGAATTGTTCAACGAGTATTTTGACCCAAACGGAACAATCGAGTGCATCCTCGACGATGTCGGCGCCCTCGCCAGGGAGAACGGGAACGGCATCGAGTTCCGGCCAGCCCCCGGCGCACCGATCCTCGGCGACCAGCACAAGTTCCAGGCCGCCCTCACCGAAGTCGTCGAGAACGCCGTCAAGTTCACACGGGACGGTCGGATCCTGGTAAGTTGCTCGTATCGTGAAGGGGATGGTCCACCGGCCTTCCACGTCAACGTGACGGATAGCGGGATCGGCATCGACCCAATGTACCTGCCGACCCTCTTCGAACAGTATGCGGTGGGTGACGAGCACACGTCGACGAAGTACGGCGGCACCGGGCTCGGGCTGGCGCTGGCGCGCAAGATGTGCCGACTGATGGATGGCGACATCTCGGTGCGAACCCGCGTCGGGGAGGGAAGCGAGTTCCGTCTGACGTTCCCCATCCGACCGCGCTGGGCTTCACCCGGGGATTATGTCGGAATCGGAACGGTACCCCACCCCGTCACGGAGCTGGAGCAGGGAGCATGACGAAGATACTGATCGTTGAGGACAACGAGATGAACAGCGACATGCTATCGCGACGCCTGGTGCGTCAGGGCTTTCTCGTCTGCGTCGCTGCGGACGGTCCGACGGGCATCGCGATGGCCGGGTCCGAGTGTCCGGATCTCATCCTCATGGACGTCGCGCTGGGGGCGATGGACGGCTGGGAGACGACGACTGCCATACGATCCAGCCCTCGCACTCGTCACATCCCGGTCATCGCCCTGACCGCTCACGCTCTCTCAAGCGATCGGGCGAAGAGCGTGAGCGTCGGGTGCGCTGACTTCGACACGAAACCCGTTGATATGCCTCGACTCCTCGGCAAGATCACGCGCTGTTTGGCGGAGCTTACCCCCGTCCCCGCCGACGGGATCTCGGACGCTACGCACTAACCGATTGTTCATCATTAATAGGCGAGTGTCACGTCGAACACGATTGTGGACCTGGATCATGAAGCCGTTCGCGCCCATCGCCGGCACCGCCCTTCTTCTCGCTACGGCAATGGCGGCCAGGGCCGCGGACCTGCCCGCCTCCGCTCCGTCCTTCGCGTCGGTCATCGACACGTCGACAGCCGACCGCTTCTTTATTCGGGCCGGGATCGTGGGATTGGTGCTGAACGAGAGCGCTAGTATCGGCGCGATGGGCGCGAAGATACCCGGTGCCACGATCGGCATCGAGCCTCAGGTCACCGCCTCCCTTGAGGCCGGGTACTACATCACGCCCAACGTCGCGATCGCCGTAACCGGTGGGCTACCGCCGAAGGCCGTCATCGAGGCAGCGGGCACGATAGCCCCCTTGGGCCGCCTGGGTTCCATCGTCTATGGGCCGACCACGGCGACATTGCAGTATCACGTCCTCGGGTTTGGCCGCCTCCAACCTTACGTCGGTATCGGGCCAGCGGTGCTTTTCGTCTTCAGTGAGAAGGACGGGGCGGCGCAACGCCTTCGTGTCGACTCCTCGGTGGGCGTGGTCGGGCAGATCGGCGCCAACTACATGTTCGACGCGCACTGGGGCATCTTCGGCGACGTCAAGGCGGCTTGGTTAGGTACCGAGGCCCGCGGTTTCCTGGGCCCGGTCCCGATCAAGGCCGAGGTGCGACTCGATCCCGTCACCTTCAGCGCGGGCCTGATCCACCGGTTCTAACCCGCGCCGGGCATTAACTATTGGCGTCCAGCGCCCCCCTCCTCCCATCTGGCGGAACGTCGCCGCATACCATTCAAAGCACGGCTTACGCCCGATTCGTACTCGTCTTTAAAGGCAAACCCAAGTCGCTCGAATGGACCGTCACGCTCGCGTTCGGCCTGGGTGGCTGTGAGGCCATCCACCACGTGCGCGTCGGCGCTCTTCTCGACGGCACAATGCCCCCCGGTTCCGAGGCTTGGTCGGTACAACCGGACCGTGCCCCCCTTCCGATAATGCCGGACGGTGTCCCGCGACCGTTCCGACCTAACCGTGACCCCACCCGAACCGGACCGTGCACGCGGCGGAGGCGGCATGGTCGTTCAACCGCGCACCGGTGATGGCCGACACCGGTAGTCGGCCCGGCACCTTTCCCGATCGCCCCCGGGCGGACTGGACGGCTGACCCGCCTTCGGGGCGAGATCATGGGCCGCATCCAGGTTTGATCTGCAATGAGCAAGTCCGCCCGACACACGCGGAGGGGTTCCCTACTTCGGTGGCCCAGCTTGGGCATCCAAACCGCGGATCTATCGCCTGGACGGGCGGACGTCCGCCGGCGGGGGGCGGCCGGGATTCACTTAGGCTTAACCTCGATGCTAGGCCGCGCGTCCGGTCGAGGCTTGCTTAAGTTCTGCCGAAACCTTCGATGTCGATGATGGGTATCGCGGCGTTCGCCACCGGTGGCCATTGCGTTCGCGTGGGTGGATACGGAATGAGACACATGGTTGACGACGGGTTGTCCGGCAGCGCGCGCGACTTCCGCGTACCGGGCGGGCCCGACCTTCTCACGCGCGGCGATGCGTTCCATCGTTGGCAGGATGGTCGGCGCCGAAACGGCGTCTGGCCCTATTCCAGGGCCACGGAATCCGGACCTGCCACCGCCTGCGACGCCTACGACGATGCCGGTCGTGCCCAGCGCGGCGTCAACTTCGCTTCGCAGGATTACCTCAGCCTTTCAGCGCATCCGGCAATCGCCGCCGCGGCGACGGAGACTATCGCCCGGTTCGGGGTCCACAGCGCCGGATCCGCGGTGCTGCTCGGCAACACGTCGATCTCCGTGGCCCTGGAGCGCCGCATCGCAGAATTCCTATCCATGGAGGAAGCGATCCTCTATCCGACCGGTTGGGCGGCGGGTTACGGCGTCATCCGTGGACTCGTTCGGTCCGCCGACCACGTCGTGCTGGATGCGCTAGCCCATACCTGCCTGCAGGAAGGAGCGAACGCCGCGACGCGGAACATCTCCGTCTTCCGGCACCTCGACCTGGATCATTGCCGGTCCAAGCTAAGGTCCATCCGCGCCAAGGATGCAGAGAACGGGGTCCTCGTCGTCACCGAGGGCCTGTTCTCGATGGACTCCGACACACCCGACATCATCGCGCTCCAGCAACTGTGCCGCGAGTACCGTGCGACCCTACTCGTCGACGTGGCGCACGATCTCGGGTGCCTCGGCGACGACGGGCGTGGGCAAATCGGCATCCAGGGGATGCTCGGCAAGGTCGATCTCGTGATGGGCAGCTTCTCGAAAACGTTCGCGTCGAACGGCGGTTTCGTGGCGACCAACAAGCGCGCCATCAAGGAGTACCTACGCTACTATAGTCCATCGACGACGTTTTCGAACGCTCTCTCGCCGGCGCAGACCGCGGTGATCCTGAAGGCCTTCGAAATCGTCGGTTCGACGGAAGGTCATATCCTCCGTGGGAAACTGTTGGAAAACGTCACGTTCCTTCGGAACTCGCTTGTCGAAAGAGGGCTGGAGATTTTCGGGGATCCGTCGGCCATCGTCTGCGTCAAGGTCGGGGCCGAGAACCTAGCCCGTGTCGTGAGCCGCAGCTTGCCGGATATGGGACTTCTCGCCAACCTCGTGGAATATCCCGCCGTGGCGAAGGGATCCGCGCGACTCCGACTGCAAGTCATGGCCGGCCACTCGCGATCGGATATCCTGCACGCCGCCGAATGCATCCGCAAAGCCGTCGATGCTTCGGTCGACGATTTGATGCATGCGGCGGGCCGAACCCAGGCCGCCTGACCACGTCGCGTGACCGCGCTGCCCCCTTACGGCAGTTGAAGGCGGCCCTCGACGTTCGCCGCTACCGTGGCGGTGAAAGCCGACGACGGTACTCCTGATCGTCCGTTCCGGTTGGTGCGCCGTCGCTTAAGGGGAAGGTTCTCCTCCATCGCCTTACCCGTCGAACGGGACGAGCGTTGGACGAGAGGATCGGAGGATGGGAGAGTTGCTTATTCAACCCGGATCGCGAGCGAGCGGACGGGGAAACCATATCGCAGCTTCCGGGCCGAGCTTGGGCGAGGTGGATTCGTATCAAGTGAGTTCCGCACAATCGCAGAAGGGGGTCGGGGGTCTGGAGCCAGTCAACCTACAATCCGATCACCGACCGGGACGGTGTACCGTTCAAAATGGTGAAGTCCGCAACCTACATCACCCCCCAGGTGCACGAGGGACGACCTCGCGCCAAGGCGCACAACGCGATCGGCACCGACCTCGATGCAACCAACCAAGCCGTCGAGAACGTCAGCCACCAGATGATCCCAGCTCCAATGTTGTGATCTGGGACCCAAAGTTCGGCACCCACCTAACCTGAAGTTGAGCGAGGCTGCATTCGTCGGAATGTGGCCTCGCTTACGCTTACGGGCTAGTCCGTTTATCCATGCCTCAAACCGCAGGCAGGCACATTACGTTCTCAGGACCACTTGTTACGGTAAGCGTATGCGGACGGCGCCGGGGACCCCACGGACCATCGGACATCGCCAACGAGGCATCATCCGTAACGGGTAACAGGACCTGTTACGCGCTGCGTTTGATGTAGCAGTCTGCCTCCAGCAAGCATGTTCCATCCTTGCAAAAGAGTTGTCTAGGGTGTGCTGCGAGGGCCTCGGCCGCGGCCTTCGCCTCAATGACATCGCGAACGGCCGAGTAGACCAGCCCCCCGCGCGGCACCGCGTTCCATGACAGCCAGCGGCAGCTGCCGTCCCGGTGCCGGTAGCGGTTCTCGAAGAACATTTGTGCGTGACCCCTGACCAGCTCCGCCGACGCGGCCCTGGTCGCGGCATGGTCGTCGGGGTGAACGAAGTCGAGCAAAGGCTTTCCCCTCATCTCGTCCTCGAACCAGCCCAGAGTCGTGCTCAGAGCCGGATGGAGGCTCGTAAAGTGGCCTTCGAGGGTCGCGACGCTAAGACCCTGTGTCATAAAGCTCGGGCGATCCGTCTGACGAGGATCATGGCTGCGGCGAGGACGAAGAAGGCGAGCGCAGAGGACGGGGTAGCCTCGTGGTCGCGAGCCAACCTGCGGCAGCGGGCGATCCAGCCGAAGCTCCTCTCGATGACCCACCGCCTGGGCTGCACCGCAAAGCCCTTCTGGCCCTCCTTGGGTTCGACAATTTCGACCGTGATGGTCGTGGCCGCGCCAACACGCTCGCCTCGATAGGCACGGTCGGCAAAGCAGTGAGCTAGGAAGGGAAACAGTCCGCGCGAGGCTCGAAGCAGGGCAATCGCGCCGTGGCTGTCGTGCAGGTCAGCGGGTGAGACCGCAGCCACGAGCAGGCGCCCGTCTGTATCCGTCAGCGCGTGGCGTTTGCGCCCGACGACCCGCCGGGCCGGA
>NZ_JAKSXU010000164.1:0-589 GCF_022829325.1 Methylobacterium sp. J-092
CGCGCCTGTCGGGCGCTCGGACAGCATCGCTCGACGCAGCGCAAGGTACCGCGGGGCCGCGACGATGAAGAGGCGCTAACGGCCGATCTCGTGGCGTTGGCTGAGAAGTACGGACGCTATGGCTACCGCAAGATCAGCGCACTGCTGAAGGCGGCCGGTTGGTTCGTCAACGACAAGCGCGTCGAGCGCATTTGGCGGTGTTCCGGGCGAAGACGGACGCAGGAGCCGTCGTTGTCCCAGATCCGCCCCCGCTTGGGCTGTCTGGCTGGGACCTTCAGACCCTCACGCCGCCAAATGCGCTCGACGCGCTTGTCGTTGACGAACCAACCGGCCGCCTTCAGCAATGCGCTGATCTTGCAGGAGGCGTCCCGGGGAAGACGTCTCGAGCCCTGCGCGCCGACGCGCCTGTGTCGAGCACATCCAGCTGACGATGACCGTCTCCGAGCGCCGCGCCTGTCGGGCGCTCGGACAGCATCGCTCGACGCAGCGCAAGGTACCGCGGGGCCGCGACGATGAAGAGGCGCTAACGGCCGATCTCGTGGCGTTGGCTGAGAAGTACGGACGCTATGGCTACCGCAAGATCAGCGCA
>NZ_JAKSXU010000182.1:0-727 GCF_022829325.1 Methylobacterium sp. J-092
CGCCGTTGGCGACGTTGCCGACGTTCAGCTCGTGCACCGCGGCGGTGAGCTGGGCGGAGCCCCAGGCCGCATCGTAGCGCAGGGCGCCGACGAAGTCGGGCATCCGGTTGCGCTCGATGCCATCGACGAAGCTGTAGCGGGCCGCGGCTCCAGCAGCGTTGTAGCCGATGAACACCGGGATCGGCGAGTTGGTCTGCCCGAACGCGGCCGCCGACGTGTTGAGCGTCACGTTATTAGCGTTGGTGGTCGGCGAGAAGATCGGCGTGCGGCGGAAGGTCGGATCTTCGGCCGAGAGCGTCGCCGAGAAGCCGTTGCCGAGCGTCGCGGTGTAGGCGATCAGGTTGGTCGAGGACACGTCGGAGCCGGCGGTGGCGCCGGCCAGCTCGAAGTCGTGAGCGTAGAAGTCGAAGAACGACGAGGCGCGACCGGCGGTGAAGCCCGCGAACTGGATGAAGGCCTTGTCGGCGTTCACGTACTGCTGCAGCCGGCCGAACTGATCGACACCGAGGGCCGGGTAGGCGTTGCCGATGCGCTGGTTCGTGCCCGAGGTGCCGAGACCGGAATAGCCGGAGCCGCTGCCGGCTTCAAGGCGCACGAACGCGCGAAGGGTGCCGTAGGCGGTCTGGGTGCGGGCGTCGAGGTTGATGCGCAGGCGGGTGCGGTAGCCGGTGCTGTCACCGTTGTTCGAGCCGTTCTGGCGCGAGTACGACGGCTGGTAGGCAGCGTC
>NZ_JAKSXU010000193.1:0-21534 GCF_022829325.1 Methylobacterium sp. J-092
GCACCGGAGGTGTTCGTGCCAGCCTTCTCCGCTTGGCCGGCTGCGCTCGCCCGACCAGCTCCGCCGGCCAAGCTACTCGTGGCGGAGCGGCCCACCGTGCACTAACTTCACCCTTGGACCACCTCGTGGGGGCCGATCAGTCCGTTGCCATCAACTCGAGGCTGATCCTGATGCAAGGTCTTAGGGCGCGCCCCTTTCAGCGGCATCGGTTCGCACCCATGGGCTACCATTGACAAGGTGACCATCGGGCACCTCTCATCCGACTTGCAGTTACAATGCTGTTGCCGGTCCTTATAGCCGGCCTGTGTGATCATACAGTCCGTACCAACATAGATTATTATTTCTATGCCGCATGAACGGCAGAAATCTTTCATGACGCGCATGGTTTTTCCTGTGATCACCCAGAAAAAACAATGGGCGGTTTCACAAGAAAGTCCGACACGCGGTAACCCGTTCCAAATGATATTCGTCTCGCTATCCTCTAAATCGCCTTATTTGCGCGGTCACCGGCTAAATTTTTGATAGAAAACACCTTAGTAGCCGCGAATGCTTCGCAATTTACATCATTTGCGAATTCTAACAGCTGGTCTCGCCGGATGTGGGCCGGCGGGGATAGGGGCGCGAGCTGGGTGGCGCAACGCGGCTCTCAGCCGCCGGCCGTGCTACTTCACCGACCGCAGCTTCGGCCCCGCCCCGGTGTGCGCGCCCTTAAAGTCGGGCCGGGTGCTGATCCGGTCTTTCCGCCCGCAGGCCGAGCACACGAGACGAAGCGCGACATCGGGCACCGACAGATCGTCGGGGAGGCCGTCGAACGGCATCGCGCCGCTGGCCTCGTCGAAACCGTGAGCGTGTTAAGATCCTACGAAGCTTCCTTGTAGGAAGTCGGCAGCTCACCCAGCGCGCTTGGCGCTCCAGCTTCCACTGCAACTGACGATGCCGCTGGTGGTATGCCACGTCCCACTGCCGCCGCCCTTTGCGTCGAGGGTTCCGGCGATCGGCACCCTGTTCGAGCCCTTGATGATCGTGGCCTGCACGGTTCCGGACTGTGAGACACCGCCATCGACATCAATCTCGTCGCCTGGGACCGAGGCATCGCTGTCCTTGATCTGCACCTGGTAGCTCGTGCTCGCTGGGCACGGTCCGTCCTTGGTGACGGCTGTGATGCTCCACGATCCATCGAACCGATCGGGCACCTGGACCTTCTTCTTGGCCGCCTCGGCCGGAACGAAGAGGGCCGTGAGCAGGCAGGCGCCGAGGGCAGAGACAGAGATACGAGACATGGTGCGGCTTCCGCGCTTGTGCGGCCGAAGCGGACCGAACGGTTTGACTACGGCGGGATTGGCCGAATAGTTTCCGAGGCACCGTTATTCGAGGTCCGATGCAGCGGCTCGGCAAAGCCTGCTTCATCAATTGTTAACCATGCTGACCCCATTTAGAGGGCACGCCGGTCACGACCTTGTCGTTTGATCGGATGCGGCCACGAAGCCAGGACAGGGTGACGCCGGATGTACGCGCACTCGATCCTGGCTCCCGTGGCCGTTTGCTTTTGGGCCATCCCGGCCGCTGTCGATCAACGCGTCAGCGCGGCTTGGCCGGACCGCTTGCACCCCACCCGTGCGCCTGGATCGCCTTGGTCAGCTTGCCCTGCATCTCAGGCGTCACCGACTGCATCCACTGCTGCGTTCCTACGAGCTGGGCTTGTGCGAGTTGGGGCTGGGCAGCGACCAGGCGCTTGCCGGTCGGGGTGGCGTAGAACGCGGCAATGACCTGCAAGTCGTCCTTGCCGAGGGCCGCAGCGAAGCCGCGTGCCTGGATGTCCAACAGCTCGTCGAAGTGTGCCGTGAGGGTGGGTAGCACCACCTCCTGGACCAAGGCCTGGGCCTGATCCTGCTGCTTGACCCCGATCTGCTGCATCATGCCGACCATGGGTGCCGCCATCGCGTTCAGCAGCGCCGTACGATCCCCCTGCATCTGCGCGACGACCTCGCGCGCCGCCTTCAGAGTCGCAGGATCAAGCGTGACGGCTGGGGTGGCTGGCTTGGCTGCTGACTGCGCCATTGCCACGGTCGGGACGGAAACGGCGAGGCAATAGGCGATAAGGGCTAAGCGGCGCATTGGCTGATCCGATCGCGATTAGGGACGACGCAGCCCTGCGGCCGGACGCTTGCTCCCGTACCATGCTCAGATGTCGGCTGCATCAGCTCTCAACGACGCCAGTGACGATCCACTCCGCAACGTTGACTTAACGGTGTCGCCCGGCCGACATGCCATGTCCGGCTGTGGCGCGCCCTGTGGCGAGTCGTGAGCCGGCATCAGGAGAGATCGCCGCGAGATAGACCCTGAAAAGCCAACAGCCCCTTCCCGGCAAGGAAGAGGCTGCTGAAAACCCAAGGCGCTGTGAGGCGCGAGTGACTTCCCCTCACAAGCCATGACCTCCCTCGGGAGTCAAGACGGAACGTGTTTCCGTCAACGGGAAGGCCTTGCCTGGACCCTGGACCGCGGCCCGTGAGGGACCGTGAACGATGGACTATGCCTATGAGATCCGCAGGCAGGCGGAGGCGGCTCCGCGCGCCGCGTTGCCGGCTGTCGCGTCCGCACTGTGGAAGGCGTTCGGAGAGGGGCACCTGTCCGAAGCCGAGGCGGAAGCGCTGTCCGGGCTGATTGAGGCGCGTCAACTGTCAGGAACCGAACGATCTGCCGAACAGGCCGAGAGCTGCGCAGGAGGCTCCAGGAGCCGCACTGGCTCCCGCGCGCGCACCGATGCCTCAATGGCCCGTCGTCGCCGCTGGGCGGCTTCTGGCAGGCTTCCACCGGCTATCGCTGCTCAGTTTACCCTGGCGGAGCAGGCGGTGCTGGCTGTGATCACGGTGGAGGTCATGAAGCGGAGGGACTGCCGTCTAGCCCTGGATCACCTAGCCGCACTAGCGGGTGTGAGCCGTGCAACCGTCCGCAACGCGATCCGACAAGCCATGGTGCTCGGCTTCGTGACCGTTGAGGAACGACGCCTCGCCCGCTTCCGCAACGACACCAATATCGTTTGCATCGTGTCGCGGGAATGGACCGCTTGGCTACGGCTCGCCCGCAAAGGGGGTAACGAAACGCTACCCCCTTCCTCTAAGGAGGGAGGGCGTAAATCCGTGAGTGGCACGAATACTCCTGTTTCCTACCCTGTGAATTCAGAGGGTTGGAGGCCGCATAAGGGCTGTCGAATGGTAGAGGGTGACCTTGCTGTCAGAGCCTCACCGGGCATGCGACAACGACGTGTCCGAGCATGAGCTATCCGAAGCCAACTCGCGGCGGTCGATTTGGCGAACAACAGATTGAGATCGGACTGTTGGTGCGAGATCGAAAGCAGCCAATCTGATGGTGCGTCCGCTTCGGTCTCGGACCAGCCCTTTGCGGTTCCGCCGCAGCGTCGTACGGGACCTGCGCAACCGGATCCGCTTCGCACTCGTCGGTTTGCTGATCCTCATCGGCCTGCACGCTGCGGCGATGGTAGCCTTCGAGGGTCTCGATCTCGGTGAGGCGGTATGGCTGACCTTCACCACGATCACCACCACCGGCTATGGTGATCTGTCTGCCAAAACCTTGGCCGGGCGCGCCTCCACCATCGTGCTGATCTACCTCTCGGGCATCTTCCTGCTCACCCAGGCAGGCGGAGCCTTTTTCGAGTTCAGGATCCTGCGGCGCGAGCGCAAGCGCCGGGGCGAGTGGAGGTGGGATATGCGCGACCACATCGTTTTCGTGAATGCACCCGCCGACGAGCCCGGCGACTACCTGCGCCGTCTCCTCAACCAGCTGCACCGCTCGCACGCCAACTTTGCCAACGTATCCTCGCTGATCCTGACCGAGGCCTTCCCCGACGGCCTGCCGCCGGACCTCGAAGACGACCCGCGCATCGTTCAGCTCAAGGGACGCTTCGACGATCCTGCCGCGCTGGAGGCCGCGGGCGTCGATCATGCACAGGTGCTGGTCATCCTGGCCGAGCAGGAAGGCGACCGGCTTTCGGACAGTCGTACCTTCGATATCATTCATCGCCTGCGCGAACGGGGGATCACGGCGCGGATCGTCGCCGAATGCGTGGACGATCTGAACCGTGATCGACTGAAGCGAGCGGGTGCCTCCGCCATCGTCCGGCCGCTACGCGGCTACCCGGAGATGATCGTCCGCGCCATCGTTGCCCCGGGGACGGAGTGGATCGTCGAACGCCTGTTCTCCAGCGAGGGCGACGAGTGCCTGCGCTTCGACGTCACGCTGCAAGGGATGGCATGGTCCGACGTGGTCTCGACCGTGCTCGAAGCGAACTTCGGGACACCGGTCGGATACGCCGATGCTCAGGGACAGCCTCACAGCAATCCGCCGCCGCATGTCGTGGTTACCGCTAAAGCCTTGTTCGTGCTGGTCGACGAGACACAGCGGCCCACCAATGCCGCGCTCCGGAACCTGCTCGACACCCGCCTTGCTCGAACGAAGGCGTGAGGACCTATCGATCAGAGGATCCGCGGTTCCAGGGGGATTTCAAGCTGGCCACTCTCGGTGTCGCGTCCGCTGCGATGGTCGAGGAAGCGGAGAATTGGTGTGACGGTGATCCCGTGCATGACGATGGATACCAGCACAGCGAGACCAACCGTGGCCCAGAGCAGGTCAGGCGCCTCGAACGGCGCATGACCGAAGGCGTAGGCAAGGTAGTACACCGTTCCGAGCCCGCGGATGCCGAAGAAGGCGATCACCGCCTTCTCGTCGGTAGGCAGGCCCGATCCGGCCAAGCCGATCCACCCCGATAGCGGGCGAACGATGAGTAGGGCCAACGCCACGAATGCTGCAGCGGGCCACGTCAGCCCTGCGAGCAGGCCGCCGCCGGCGAGCGCGAAACCGAACCCAACGAGCAGGACCATCATCAGCAGGCGTTCGAGTTCCTCGGCGTAGTCGTGCATCTTGCGATGGTAGTCGTGACCGCTGTTCGACGCCCGCAGCGCCAGTGCCGCGGCGAAGACACCGACGAAGCCGTATCCGTCCACCGCCTGGACGATGCCGTAGGCGAGGCAGGTGACACCGAGCGCCACGAACCCATCGCCGGTGCGCGACAGCTTCGAGACGTTGGGCAGATGGAAGGTCAGCCAGCCAAGACCCCGACCGACAAGAGCCCCCAGGATTGCGCCGACAGCGACCTTCCACAGAACGTCGATGGCAAACCAATGCGAGAGGGACAGGCCGCCGATGCCACCACCGGTCAACGCGATGGCGAGGTTGACGAAGGGGAAGGCGAGGCCGTCGTTGAGGCCAGCTTCGGACGTGAGGGCGAAGCGCATCTCGTCCTCCTGTCCCTCGGAGGGGTGTCCGACCTGGACATCGGAGGCGAGCACCGGATCGGTCGGGGCAAGTGACGCACCGAGCAGCAAGGCGGAGGCAATCCCAAGCCCGAGGAGCGCGAAGGCAAGCGCAGCCAGGGTGATGATGGTGAGCGGCATGGCAAGACCGAGGAGCCGCCACGTTGTTGCCCAACGCTTCCACCCGATCAGTCGGTCGATCTTGAGGCCGGCACCCATCAGGGAAATGACGACCACCGCCTCGGTGGCGTGCTCGACCAGCTTGAGGTGCTCGCCCGGGTGTGGCGTCAGCCCCGCGAGAAACGGGACGAAGGCCAGCACGGCACCGACACCGACGCAGCAGATGGGTAGCGAGAGCGGTAGCGCTCTGAGCACCATCGGCAGCCACGCCGTCAGTAGGACCAGGGCACCGAACCCGGCGACGACGAGGACGTAGGTTTCCATTGAATGGCGAACCCGGCCCAACCGTCTGTGTTCCTGCCCCTCGGTTCCTACGAGGCCGGTACCATCGACAGATCTACCCGAGCGGATGGTGGGTTTACGACGGCGCCAGCCTTCGTTCCATCAAAAGCCGAAGACGAATGGCCAAGCTGGTGTTAGCGATGGCCATGAGCGATGAACCCACGACCCTGATCCTGGCGCTCGCGACCGAGAACGCCGAGCTACGAGCCCAGCTCGCTGAGGCGCAAGAACTCCTGGTCGAGACCGCGGTCGATGCCGGGGAGATGCACGCTCGGCTTGAGGAGGTGCAGGCGGAGTTGGCCAAGGCGCAAGCCGAACTCGATGCGTGGCGAGCTGAAGCTGAGCGACGACCGGACCTCATGCTGCGGAGCGGCTGATGATCTGATACACGCCAGGCCTCTCAACGCTTGCGCGCCGGCGGCGGTCGCGAACGCCGACAGGTAGCTCGGCACAGAGAGCACGTGATGACAGGCCGGTGTGGGCCAGTTCCCTGCATCGTGTCCGTGACGCCTCGGGCCGGGTGGTCGCGTGAAGGTCGATGCAGCGGGGAACAGGAACCGCCGGCGCCGGCTTATGGCCCGCTTAAAGCCTTGAAGAGGTGGCGGCTCTGCTGTGTGAAGAAGCGGACAATGCAGCGGATCGGAAGGATTTGCCGGCTGCATGGGAAAAATCTCGCTTAGGGAGGTACAAGACACCGATTTTACGTAGCTTGTAAAAGAGGTATATCTTCTTTCGAAATACTATCTCATTCGCAAATATGAAGAATTTATATAAAATGATAAGACTAGCATTAAGGAAATAGTAACTTTTAAATATCAGCATTGCTCTGGGGGTATAGGGGTGAAAACTGCATAGGAGATTTGATATGTCGGAAAGAAGACGAGTGCAACGACAATCTTGCTCGTTAGATGGCCGTATATTCTCTCCGCAATTTATTGATCCAATTCGATGCACAATCACCGATATATCATCTTTGGGTGCATTTGTTCAGCCTAACAGAGATCGAACTATACCTGCTAGCTTTGATCTTTCTATAGGCGGCAGTACTTTGCCACGCGCTTGCCGTATCGCCCGCGTAGAGTATAACGGATTTGGGGTAGAGTTTCTTGATCCCGTTCGTCATGAAGTCGAGGAAATTCTTAAAGAGTATGCATTCAAAGAAGAGCTATTATTCGAGGCGTTATGCCAAGATATAGATAATGAAGTCACTATTACTAAAATTCGATTGGAAAAGACCACTACTGCCCTTATGAGCCTGATTGAGTGTCGAGGCGCGATGGAGCGGCAGTCCATTTATATTGATGAGAAGCCTACACCGAAAAGACTATCTGCAGGGCTTTAGCCGCGCTTTGGAACGAAGGAGGCGCCTCCTTTTTTGATCCTGAGAACGTCAGCGGCTGACACCTAACCCCCGGTACTCCCCCGTTACTCCTAGTCAGCTGCTGACAGGTCGGACCGGCGCAGGTGCCAGATCCCCAAAGCTTGACTCTTGCCCTGTCAGCCCATGTGCGCACGACGTCGGGTCGTGAAGGCCCGAGGGCGGCTTGTCGGCTGAGATGTAGTAGGCGGCCCTGCATGAAGGGGCATACAGGACCGCCACAGCGGATCGGGCAGACCTGCTGGCCGCTGACGCGGCGCCTGCCGAGATGCACCAGACAAATTGCGGAAGGATGAGCGGTTGCTGGACATGCGCGGTCGGACCATCTTGCCGTGATGCCGTCTGCTTGCAGGCTCGGCCACTTTCTTGATCCCCACGCCTGCCTGTCCCGGGGCTAGGACCTCGTTGGCAAAATGCCCCGCACGCCGGACTGGCGGCGGGGCAAAGTTGGTTCGGGAGGAGACGCACAGCGGGTAATCTCAGGTCATAACCCGTGAGCGATCGAAACGACCTGAGCAAAGCCGCCGCGACGTTCCTGTGAGACAGATCCCTAAAACGCACGCCTTCAAATTTGATGCCATAATTCTCGAATGCGCACTTAAGTAAATTTTGTTATTCAGTTTAATTCGTCTAATTCTCTCTTTTGATGATATCTGAAGTTTCAGACCATGCGACGTTGTGTCGTCGTTGGTGTCGCTCGACAACTTCGGCAACGCCCGCGCTGGCGGAATTTTACCCCGATCGGCTGGCGCGGGCACCAACCGCTGGAGGGCACGCGATGGCTTACAGTGTCAGGGTGCAGCAGATAGGTTCAGCCGGCACGCCCAGCGGGAAAACTTTGCTCTACGAAGCCGACAGCGAAATCGAAGCTGTCACAATCGCCGCTTACGAAGTGGACGCTCACAGGTCCAGCAAGCGGCGCATCGCAATGGTGTGGAACCCCGCCGGCCACCTTATGCTCGCCTACACAGGTCGTGCCAGGGGCAAGCCAGATGCAGACCGAGCCTGAGCGGCTGGCTCAGATCATTTATGATCGCGATGCGAAGATACTGATCAGCTTCCTGCTCACTTTACAGATCATGATGCTTGGGGTGCTACTCTGCTTATGAGGGGCGGTTCACTCTACGCTCGCTCATCTCGGGCTGGGACTGTTCACAAGATTTGGCCCGCAACGCGCATTTTCTACTACCGCCGCCGACCTCGCTCCTCCTCGGCGACCGCCTCTACCGCCGCGATGGCGTTCTCAAGCTCCGCGATCTGCCTCAGGACGCTCGCGGCCGGCAATGTGTCGTGTTCGGCGGCGGCTAGGATCATCGCCCACTGATGGGCCTTAAGACGGTCTAAGAGGGCGTCGAGCTTGTCCATGGCGCGCTGTAGCGAGGCGTGCCTTCCTCGACAACACGGGACACGCCAGCAGCTTCAGTGCGTATGGTGTGATACCCCTGCTCCTACCGTGCTGCTTACCGTGACGCTGCCGTACCTTGCCGTGCACGACCGTGGCCTTGCCGCGGAGCTACGATGGCCGTCGCCAGCGGGCCACAGAGGGCCACACGATACCCACAACAGGCCCAGCGAAAGCCCACCATTCGAGGGTACTCACACCACATGCACTGAAGCTGGATTGGCCGTGTCTGCCAGGATGTAGCGAGCCACCGTTGCCGTATCAGCCGGGGCAGGCCATCTTGGAGCAACATCAGCCGTACGTGACTCGGCCTGGAGACTTCCTCATGTCTCGTTTCGCACAATCAATCTCATCGCTTGCCTTTGGTGTGGCCATGCTGGCCTCGCCAGCTTTGGCGCTATCCGCCAAGGACTGTTCCGTGAAGTACCAAGCCGCCAAGCAGGCTGGCACGCTGAACGGGCAGAAGTGGAACGCCTTCCGGAAGGCTGAGTGCGGGGCACCGGCTGACACGCCCACAACCCCCACCGCGAACCCATTCTCACCGAACGCAGCTTCGCCCGCAGCCCCGGCTCCGGCGCCTACCACAACAGCAACGAGATCGGCACCGACACCGCGGTCTTCGGTGACGGGGTCCGCTGTGTTCCCGAGAGCGGTCAATCCGAAGTACGCGAGCGAGTCGGCCGGTAAGGGTCGGATGCACACCTGCTTGGATCAGTACAACGCCAACAAGGCTGCTGCCGGTGGCGCCAACAACGGCGGCATGAAGTGGATCGAGAAGGGCGGCGGGTACTACTCGGTTTGCAACAAGGGGCTAAAGAGCTAGTAGTCAAAATCTAGCGCCTGAGACCTTCTGCTAAGGCTGTCCTCATTTCTAACCGGACCTTCCTAGCAGAAGTATGGCTGCCGAAGTACCGAGCGCCGTAACCGTCGGATAGAACGTGAGGGCAAAGCCAAGCGCACGCCCTCTAGCACCACGTTTGTACCCGACCCAAAATAACGTGCGCCCTACGCAGAACATGGCAGCAAGCGTCATTAGGATCGCCGTAGGGTGGCCTATGACGGCGGCGAAGACCAAGTGCGTCAGGACGGCTAAAACGACCTGTTCCGCCGTGTTCTGTAGGATCGCAACGGCATCCCGCACTGATTGAGATCCTGATCCGGCGCTGCTTCCTGCAATGTCCTCGATCGAAAAGAACCTTAGCCGTGCCACATTCGCGATTGCGGCGGCAAGCCAGCCGATGACGAACACATCCGCGCGCAAGGCGGTCTGCAAACGCTCAGCAACGGGCACCACGAGGGTCTTCTCAGGGTCCCAGAAAGCGGCGAGACTCAGCATGATGGCCGTAATGATCACAGCCAGTACCATTCCGACCGCGACACGGTGCTGCTCGTGTCGAAAAACTTCGTTCCTAGGCATGGCGCGCGTCCTTAGCGGACGCTCCTACCATCTCTAAGCGCGCATCGGTATGATTGCTTCCCAGACGTTGCGGACATGACGAGCGGGTACCAAGCGCCAGATTTCCACCGCTAGCTCCTCTTACCTAACCCAACTCGCCACCCCGCCGTGCCGTGAGCATGTCCCGCGATGAGTGTGGCTGAAGCTCCAGGTATCATCACGACAGCGGGCCGAGGCTCCTTCGGGCTTCGACCCGTCACGGGTATGTGCTGGCTGGTGGACGGTAGAGCCATCGCGGCTGTGATAGTGGCCGTGACGGTCGAGACTGTGCTCGTCCGGTTCCCTGAATTCGCGACTCGCCGCACCGAACGGCGAACTAGCGAGAATGCATCCTACAGCCGCCAGCCTAAGCCAGGCAGCAGCGGATGCGCATGTTCCAGATCGCAGCATAGAGCGTCAGTGATCCGCACCATGGGTGCCGGTCGCGCCCGTGTAGGAATTGACGTTGCCGCGGGTGCCGTAGTTGTCGAGCTGCGTCCCGTTCGGGTTCGTCGAATGATGAGGCGCAACGTAGGTGCCGTTAGACCGCGTGTAACCTGATACCGAGTGGCTACTGCTGCTGGATCCGGTGCCGCTCATGCCATGGCCACCTCCCCCACGGGCTTCAACACCGACTGTCGAAAGCAATAGAGCGGTCAGGATAATCATTGTCTTCATAGCGTTTCCTCCTCTTTGTTGATCGGGAAATCAGCATGGAGGAGTAGCGCAGTCTACCGTTCGCAGAGGTGCCGATCTGGATATAACCTCAGTGTGATATCTAAACTACAGATAGGAATGATGCGCATCCTTAGGATGTCAGCATGGCGGCAACAGCTCGCCGCCGGGAGGACGCCATGAAAAAAATCACCCTCGCCATCGCCCTGACCCTACTCACGGCCGGCACGGCTCTGGCCCAGAGCTGCCAGCACGACAGCGACAAAGCATCTGACGGCTCACGCTGTGGTCATCGCTCGTCAGACTCGCGCTCTGGCGGTCGCTGAAGCAAACAGTGGAGCGCGCCACTTCTACGTTGTGCGCTTCGTTGCCGACCTCTGCCTTGGCCCGGTCGCGACATTATCGAACGTGATGCCGGAAGCGTCGGATAAACGACCGTTTTCCCGACGGGCAGCATGAGCGCATCGTGGGCAATCGGAAACAGCCTTGTTTCTGTCGGGAAACTATGACCGGTTTTCTATTGCGGATAAAACGCTCTTGGATCACTATCCCGACATGCTCGTCGGATATGCCCGCGTCTCCACCCTCGACCAGAACCTCGACCTGCAGCGCGACGCGCTGAAAGGCGCCGGCTGCGAGAAGCTGTTCGAGGAGAAGAAGTCCGGCAAGGCTGGGACCAAGCGTCCGGAGTTCGAGGCGGCGCTCGCCTACCTGCGACCCACCGACGTGCTGGTGGTGTGGAAGCTCGATCGGCTCGGCCGGTCGCTCGTCGAGATGATGCGCACCATCGACAGCCTGCGACTGAAGGAGATCCACTTTCGCTCGCTGACCGAGCAGTTCGATAGCGATACCGCTCACGGGCGCTTCGCCCTGCAGATGCACGGCGCGATGGCGGAGTACTTCCTCGACCTCAATCGCGAGCGCACGATGGAAGGCCTCAAGGCGGCGCTGGCCCGCGGGCGCAAGGGCGGCCGGCCGAAGAAGCTGACCGAGGCCGACATCGAAGTTGGTCGAGCCCTGCTGCAGACTGGCACTATCTCGATCGCGGCGATCGCCAAGCGCCTTGGGGTGAGCCGGGACACGTTCTACAGCTACTTCCCGCAGGCGCGGGCACGCAGCCAAGCCTCGGCCTCCGGCAAGACAAGCTGAGCCGATGCCGATCCGTCCTGAGCACCGCTTCTTCTACCCGATCGACTGGCCGCAACTTTCGGCCACGATCCGCTTCGGACGGGCTGGTGGCGCTTGCGAAGGTTGCGGACGCCCGCACGGACAGATCGTCTACTGCCTCAGCGATGGCCGCTGGTGGGATGCCGCTGCCGGCACCTGGCGTGATGGGAAGGGACGGACACTCCCTGCCCTGCCGACGATCGAAGATCTTGGTGCGATCCGTTCGACCCACGTCGTACTCGCCACGGCCCATCGGGATCACGACACGGCCAACAACGCGCCCGCGAACCTCGCCGCGTTCTGCCAGCGCTGCCACATCAACTACGACCGGCCAGAGCACCGCCGCCGGCGCTGGCGAACCCTGTTCCGTCGGCGGGCAATGGGGGACCTGTTTCGGGGGCCCTACGCTTCCTGAACTCCTTGCGATTGCTGCTGCTTAAGCTGCCGTCCTGACGTGTTGATGAGGTTGGGCGGGGCATGGCTTCGCCTGCCGGAGACGAAGCCATGACCTGACGCGCCGAAGCAAGCAGTACCGGTCACATGTGTCGGTGGACGAAACCCTGTCGGGTAGGCCGGGGTCAGGCGGTCGGCCTTTACTCGCCGCTTCACCTCTCCCGAGGTCTGACGTGGAGCGAACCAAGCGCAACCGACCAGCTGCTTGGTTATCCGTAGGTTCGGGGCGACCCGGTCCTACTCCTGCAGCGCGCGGAGCGCTGCTTGCTGCCGGTGCCCTCCGGCCGATCATGGTCGCCCGGAACTGACCTGGCTAGTCATCCGGACCATGGCCCCATAGGGGAGCTGGCTATCATTCGAGAACCAGGGTGTACCATATTAGTTCCTGGTTTGACATCTCTTTGTACTCTTAACGGTGGGAGGTATCCCTCATTCCACCCCGGCCGCGATCGTCTCTCGCGAAATCCGGGTCAGCTCGCGGATCTCACGCCGCAGCTCGATCATCTCGTGCGTGCGCATCCCATGCCGGTAGGCACCGTTGCGCTTACCCGGCGGTGCGCCGCTGCCGTGGGCGCCGCCGTGCATCCGGCAGCGCTTCTTCCTTTCCACCGCTGGTGACTGGCACGGGCTCCCAGCTCGTGTCCGTGCCCCGCAACGAGGCGCCGACAGGAGCGGCAAGGGCTGGTTTCCCTGACGTCCGCTCGGGTGCACGGGGTTGGTGTCCGTTTTCATCGTGAGCCCCTCCCCCCTGGGTGACGTTGCCGACGATCGCCTGACCGCCGGGGTAAACATGAACGTGCTCCACCCGCACGGTCTGCTCGCCCTTGCGCCGCAGCTTGGCCAACGCCTCAACCTGGGTCGTGTAGGTGCGCAGCAGCTTGGTCGCGAGGGCGCCGTACCGCTCCAGCGCATCGGTCGTGTCCGCCAGCTTGGCGCGGGTCAGCATCTCCCTCGCGACCTCGTGGACGCCGACCATCTGCGTGGCCAACATCGCTTCGACCTCGTTCTGGGGGGCAATCCCGCTGACGGCAGCCAACCCGGCGTTCAAGGCCATATCGGAGGGCAGCTGTTCCCCACGCCCCCGCATCACGGCCGCCACACGGCCGATGTTGTGCTGTGCGAACTCGGGTGAGGCCGTACCGAACGTGTCGATCGTTGTGAGGAGGTGGCCCGCATCGTCGTCATGCTTGCCGCGCCAGTCGAGCTTGTTCGCCTGGCCGCTTTGGTTGCCGTAGGCGAAAGGTTCGGCTCGGGCGCGATAGCGTTCAGCGGCCCGCTTGATGGCGTGTTGCTCGCGCTCCGTAGGAGGGGGGCGCTTCGAACGGTTTAGTCGGTCGTCTGTTGCTGTCATGGGTGGGCACCTGTTCAGACAGCATATTACCACACGTTAGCTCATCCACGTACACTCCTGCTCTTTTCACAGGATCAATCATTCAACTTCGGTTCCCGTGGAAAAAGGCCCACACTTTGGCTGGCGACAAAATTGAAAGCGCAGCGTCTTTGATTTTGTTTGATTGTTTTCAGATCCCACCAGGGACCGGGGTCGATGCCACTACTGACCCGATCGTTGCTGCTATCGAATGCTCCCCGGAAGGAACCTCTATGAAGCGACCCCTCACCACCAGTCTCGCGGTGCCACCTCCCGACCAGCCTCAAACCCCAAAGGCGGAGCCTGCCGATGGGGCGCCGCTGCCGTCCTGGCGTGAGACTGCGCCTATCGCCGTCGCTCTGATCGCCATCCTGAGCGCGATGGAGAGTGGACCAAAGGTCGGACCTGCCGTGAAGGCGTACCGTTCAGCTATCCGCCGCAGGGGCAGAAAGTCGCGACAATTAGTCATTCGACAGGATCGATTTTTCCATCACGATGGTCCGATCACCTGAAATCTGAAGATGCCGTAAAAATTGCCTATTTGTCGCCCATCTTGTCCGCGACTAGCAGGTTTTCCGGGGTCTCGGCGGGATCGTAATTATCGTTGGGTGATCCGAGATCCTGCGTGATGTTCGGCCACGCACGAGGCGGGTGAGTCTTTGAGCATGCAGAATGGACTGACCGGAGCGGGGCCTCTCGTGCCCGGTGTCGCATTGCCGGCGCGTGCACGCGCGAAGCGCAAGGGCCACAAGCCCCCGGCCCGATCGCGTCGAACGTCTGGGTCACGCCCGTCCTCCAAGGCTGCGGGACAGACCTGTGTGGTGCGATCGTTGCCCGCGTCTGCTCTGGAGGCCCGCGACTGTCTCCCCGCCCAGCCCGCTTCGGACTTGCCAGTCGATGCGGCACCCAACATCGTCGCAGTCACGCTGGTTTCTGCCGCAGGAGATCCTGATGGGCCGGCGGCCGCAGACCAGCAGCCGGTCGCTTGTTCGACTGATCCGGCCGGCGGGATTTCGGACTCCGAAACGGTAGCGGCATCGACGCATGCACAACTTGAGACCCTGGAAGTAACCCCGGTCGCCGTCGTATCTGACGTCGTAGCTGCAAGCGCTGTTGGCCGCGGGCGGATCACCGCGGGACGGGGCCTCGCAGCCATTTTGTCGGCTGGCCTTGTCATTCTCGGTGCATGGGCGTTGCAACCCGGCCTCGATCGCCCGGTCCACCCGCGGATCGCTGCAGCTCCAACTGATGCGATGCCGGCTCCAGGGGGAAGCCCTGCCGGTCTGCAGGAAGCGGCCCAGGCTATTGTTTCCCTCCAAGGGGCGGTAAATTCGAGCCGTCCGAACGAGGGTTGGACCACCCCGCCCACGAGGGTGTCGCCCGTGGATGTGCCGGATCAGCCGCGTATATCGCTCCTCGATTTGCCTAAGGACGCTTCTTCGACCGTTGCCGCGTCCGGGACCGTCCTTCCGGCTGTTCCTGGTCTTGTGCCTCTTCCCCCGCGGCGCCCGACTACCCTCGCCTTGCGACGGACGTCCCCGGTTCCGCCGAAGGTCTCCTCGGCAGGGTCCGAGACGGCCGCCGCAGAGGAACCGGTACGGACCGATGTGAACGTCTGGTCGCCGCCGCAGGCAACAGGGCGCTATCGTCTGCCCTGGGGCGTGGCGCAATTGGGAGAACGCAGCAACGACGATACGGCACGCGGCCCGCAATGGACGTTCGCGGTCGAGCGCTGATGATCCCACTCCGGGAGCCCCGAACGAGGCGGCGATCGCAACCAAAGGCCCGTGGTGGCGTGCAAAGGGCAACAACACCGTCTCAATCGACGCGAACAGCGCCGTCGTGGAGCGCGATACCCAAAGTGCTGCGGTCGCTCGGTGCCGAGCCGTCATGGTTCTCTCCGCATGAAAGAGCAAAGAGCTTTATTCTGAGCGGGCCCAACGCGTAGAAACGGCAGGGTTCTCACCCCGCCGCTCACACCTCAGACTTGTATCGCCATTCTTGCGATCAGAAGCCGACGACAGCGCTCGCCGTACCCACGGCGGTTGCGACAAGACCGCCCGCGAAAGCTCCGATCATCAGGTAGCTAAACAGCTTCAATTGCATGGCTGTGAACCTGTCAGCCGATCAGCAGCGGTTTCCGCCAGCGGTCTGGCCGTACTGCTTCACCGGGAAGTTCTGCTGGTTGGCATTGCCTTCGGCAGCCGAACTCATCGGACAGGTCGCCGGGTCACGGTGGAGGCCAGCGTCGTAACCGTTGAACGAGCCCGTCGTCTCGACCTCGTAGGGCGAGAACCCGGTGTAGCGGGCGGGGCTGTCGTAAGCCATTGCGGACGAGATCGGAGCAACACCAAGGGCAAGAGCTGTGGCGATGGCGGCGATACGGGTCTTCATGGTAATGGCTTAGCTCCTTTGCAGGTCGAACCCTGGATCAGGTCGGTTTCTGTCTGCTTGAAACTAAGATGGGGTGCCGATTTCATTCTCGACGTGACGCTGCGCACGCGCCGACGCGGATTAAAATACCTTGGAGCACAAGCATGACCCCGAGCGAGCAAGCAGCCTTCGCCGCTGGCATCCAGGCTGCCATGACGGCCGCCGTGTCGATCGAGGTCTGCGACGACGCGGCAGAGGTCCGCCAGCGTGCCGCAGCTGCAGCGCTCCACGGTCTCGCCGCAGGCCTCAAGGTCGCAGTCCTAGATCCGCCGTCGGCACCGGATGCGGTTCCTGCGATGACGGCCGCGATCCAAACCCTACCCGTCAATCAGCCTCGGTGAACGCTGGCGTCACCCAATCAGCATCCTTCGCTGCCGTCAGGAATAGACCTTTCTCTCGGATATCGGTCAGGATCTCGGCCGCATTCCCGAGGCCAACAATTCCCGACATCGTGTCCATTGCATCAGTGTCCATCTTGGCGAGCCGACGCCAACCACTTGGGCCGCCTGGCAGGTTCGCTCCATCCCGGTCTGCTGTTGCGGCGAGCCGCGTGCCGTCGATCTCGACGAAGGTGTAGATGTGTCCGCTGCTCATGATCCGTACTCCGGTAAGGTGCGGACGACCTAGACAGCCTCCGGCGAAGCGCACCATTGCCATCACCGCCGCGGTGAACAGCAGGGCACAGTTTCCTTCAACGGGCACCTTGCGTGCCTGCTTGCTAGCTCAGCCTTTCGAAGCCTCTTGTGAGGCTAGGCACTCGGTGATCTGGCATCGATGCTCGGCGGCGAGGCCTTTGTCGGGGGAGAGCAGCAGCCCCGCCGCCTTTCACAGACCTATGGAGTCCCCTCCAGGTCTGCCGCCATCTCGGAAGGGTGGCCGAGGTGGCAACGACAGCTATGTGGACGAGCGTTGGCGCTGGTCAATCGACATAAACGCGCACTCCCCCTGTAGGCCTCCACAGTACAATTCCAGACTTATCGCAAAAACACTTGGCTGGTGCTATATTTAGGTGAGGACGTGCCAACCTGGCTGTAACCGGGCTGTAGTTTGAGCCAGCCAATCTCCTGAGTGTTGACGATGCGAGGCAACGGAAAACCCTTCGAGCAAGGCCAGAGTGGCAATCCGGCCGGGCGCCCCAAGGGTGCTCGCCACCGGACGACGCTTGCCATGGAAGCGTTGCTGGATGGCGAGGCCGAGGCCCTGACCCGTAAGGCCATTGAACTCGCCCTGGACGGCGACGGCCCGGCGCTCCGCCTCTGCCTGGACCGCCTCGCACCGGTTCGGAGGGACCGCCACGTCCAGTTCGACCTGCCGGCGATAGACACCACCGCCGACCTGCCGAAAGCCACGCACGCCCTTCTGCAAGCCATCGCGGCCGGCGAACTCACCCCGTCCGAGGCTGCCGACATCGGCAAGGCCGTGGATGCCCACGTCCGTGCCATCGAGGTCACGGACATCCACGAGCGGCTTGCACGTCTCGAAGAGGGATCGACCCGATGACGCATCCGACCGTCAGCCGGCGCCTTGCCAAGATCGAGAGCCGTCACGGGTTCTCTGGCGACATCGCCTATGCCAGCGACGCACAGCTTCACGCCCTCATCCGGTCTGCCTACGGCGATCTCAGAGCGGAGCACGGCAGTCTCGCCCTCGCGGCCCAGCACTTGCGCGGGACGGGCGATGCCGGCGATACGGCCCTCGCCATCCTGATCGAGGAAGATACGGGAGGCTTCGATGCGCGCTACCCCTGAAGCACAGCTCGCCAAGATCGAGGGTCGTCACCGCGACCGGCAGCCCGGCACGCACCGCCTCACCGACGACGAGTTGCAGGGCCTCATCGCTTGGCTGAAGGCTCCCGACGAGGCGCAGGCCGAATGGGCGGTCAGCGTTCTACAGCGCGAAGGGCTCATACCATGACGATCAACCTCCGCTCGCGCCTTCGCCGGATCGAGACGAGGCAAGGGCACGGTGAGCGCCCGATGTCCGCAATCCTCATCAGGCCGCAGAACGACGAGGACCATGGCCGACAACTCGCCGACCACATGGCCGCCGGCACATACCGGCTCGGCTGGCCGCTTCTCATCCTTCGCGGATCGCACCTGACAGGAGGCACCGGACGGCCATGATATCCCAAGCCTTGCACCGAGGGCTCGACAAGATCGAGGAAGGTCGGGTTACTGGCCGCATCACCGCGATCTGCAACCTCGGCGGCTACCCTGAGAGCGTCACCGCGGAGGCCGTGATGGACTGGCGGACCTGGGTTGCCGATGGCCGTGCTACCCGGTCCGGCCATGTTCTCACCCTGCGAGCACCGGTTCTAACGGCCGACGAATGGACCGCCGTTCACGAACACCGCGACGGGAGCTTCCATTGAGCACTGGGGATCTCCGCCGTCGCCTCATCCGCATCGAAAGCGATCGTTATGAAGGGGCCCCCACCCTGATCCTCACCGATCGACCGCCAAGCGTCGGGCCTGCCATCAACGTCGAGGACTGGCAGGCATGGGTCGCAGATGGCCTCGGCATCGTCACGAACGGAGTGCTCTGCGTCACCGGCCCGGAACTGACGGCGGACGAGTGGGCGGCGCGGCGCGAAAGATACAAAGTGGTTTAGTTGCTCGTATATGTTGATCCTGCCTTCGAAGAAAAATCCGATCTGAATGACCAAATTATGTCTTGGCCTGTGTTATAAAGCGACGCTACCATTAGTGTCATGGCAGAGTGATTGCATTTGTAAAGTTTGGCGAGCGCGATAGCTTCTGCAGGAGAGTCTGCCTGAAGGTTACGGCCGTCCACTGCTCGCCCAGACCGCCCATCATCGAAGCGTAAGATGCATTCTAAGCGGTAGATTGGCATGGTTGCCTTCAAGCCTTGCAGGCATGTGAACGAAAATAACGCATTAAATGAAAAGTATTTAAACTTCTGTCATGCGTTAAACTCTGGAACTAACTAACATTGAGGATCGACAAGCCGGCGAAAGGACCGTCGCGCCACATGACCCGCATGCGCACTGATCGCTGAGAACCCTGCAGCTTCAGTTCGACACAGTCCGATAGCGGTTCTCTCTGTGAGACCGAGATCCTGGCCCCTTCCTTTGAAACGTCCCGCACGACGCAAGGGATTTCATCCCCATCATCCGTGCGTAGCGCCCCGATGATCATTGTCTCACGGCGCGGAGATCGCCGGGGATAATTGGGTTCGTCCATGCGGCTTCGTCCATCGAATGACGGAAACGTAGGAGCAAAATGGTTCAGAAAAGCTGACAAAAGGAGTAGATTGATCCAAATCCAGACAAGGTTCCGATCGCCATCTTCCACTTTAGCGGGATATATGCTTTATGTCTGCCTCTGTAGGTTGCATGCAATTGAGAGCTAGCTATGGGCGAGACTGAACAAGCGCTACTGAACAATAACCTCGACATGACGGCCGACCTTGTCGCCGCCTACGTGTCCAACAACCAAGTGCCGTTGAGTGAGCTGCCTGGTGTGATCGCCTCTGTGCACGCGGCGTTGTCCAGCCTTGGCAAGGAAGAAACAGCCGAGCCCTCCGTTGAGAAGCCGACGCCCGCCCAGATCCGCAAGTCGATCACCCCCGACGGTATGGTCAGCTTCGAGGATGGCAAGACCTACAAGACGATGAAGCGCCACCTCACGCTTCGCGGGCTCACACCGGATAGCTACCGTGCGAAGTACGGCCTGCCGTCTGACTACCCCATCGTATCGGTTGCCTACTCCGCCAAGCGGTCCGAGCTGGCGCGCTCACTCGGTCTCGGCCAGTTGCGGCGCAAGGCAGCCGCTTAGGCTGCTGAGACGGGAGGAACGATCTCCAAGGCGCCCAAGCCCGTGGTCGGAAGCCCAGGGCCGTAGAAGCCTCAGAAGGCAGCCCCGAAGGCCCACGGCCGTAAGAAGGGCGCTGAGGCGGCCTGACGCCGCTCAGCGACCCGTTCCATCGCCGGTCACTGTTTGGATGCTCCTAACGATGCATCACCGTCCCATGTTCGGTCATCGACGCTTGGAACTCTTGCTTTACAGCAATGTTGAAAAGTAACATTGCTGGGGCTGATCCCCACCAGTTTCGGCTCCCAGCAATGTAGCGCTCGACCATGGCTCATCTCCCCATGGTTGAGCGCGAATGCCCGTCAGAAACATTGCGATAAAAAAGCGCGACAATGCGCCATAATATCTTTCGGATCGCTCCGTCACGGTGTTGCGTTGCAGGGTGAGATAGAGCGGATTGGAGATGATCCCGATGAAGCGTCTTGCACTTGCATCGACTGCCCTTGTGGTAGCCTTGGCGTTTATGCCGGCCAGCGCTGATGCGCGTGGCTTCGGAGGCGGCGGCTTCCGGGGCGGCGGTGGCGGATTTGGCAGTGGCGGGTTCCGTGGTGGTGGTTTCGGGCGCGGCGGGTTTGGCGGCGGCTTCCGAGGCGCTGGTTTCCGTGGTGGATACGGCGGGGGCTATGGCCGGGGCTTCTACGGTCGTGGATACGGCGGCCGAGGCTACGGTTATGGCCTAGGCGGCCTTGGTCTGGGGGTCGGTCTCGGCCTTGCAGCTGGTGGTCTTTACGGCGGGTACGGTGGTGGCTACGGCTACGGTGACGGGTACTACGGCGGCGGGTACGCCCCCGTGGGCTATGGCGGCTACGGCTATGGGTATGGCTACCGTCGCCCGATTTATGGCTATGGCTACGCGCCCTACGGCTACGGCTACTGAACCAGGGTTTGCATAGAGCCAGAGATTTAGAACAGGCCCGACTGCTGCAAAGTGATCGGGCTTTTTGCTGATCGCCAGCTTGAAAGCTTTCTCGGATGACGACCGACCGGTCGAATAGTTGAAAGACCGTCCTACGGTTCAACTCGCTACTCGGCGTCCTAAATTGACAAGCAACGGTATCCGTCGCGGTGACGTGCCTCTAACCGCGACGCGGCATCCTGCATCCGAGCCAAGTTGCGTATCGGCCTAGCTGGTGAGATCCGGGGTTCCCCCGTCCCGTGAGCAGATCGGGGCGGGGCCGAACCGTCGTGGGAAATGCTGTGACACCGCCACGATCGCTGTCCGTGCTCGTACTGGATGAAGTCGCTATCATCAGCCCACAACCAAGCGCAGATTGGGATTAGCTGCTCCTGAAACTCGAACGCAGTTGCGGCCCGATCTCTTGGCTTCGTAGAGCGCAGCGTCCGCAGCACGAAACAGCTCCGCCGGTTCTATAGCGATGGTTTCATGGATCTGAGCCAACCCGCAGCTCACGGTAAGCACCCTATGCGTGCTAGTCGCATGAGGGAGCTTCCAGCCCGTCACAGCTTCTTGGATACGGCTGGCAACGATCTTGGCACCCTCTTCGCCCGTATCTGGGAGGATGACAGCAAACTCCTCGCCGCCGATGCGGTATCCGGTATCGCCAGAACGGCTGATAACGGCTTCCATTGATCGAGCGATG
>NZ_JAKSXU010000194.1:0-412 GCF_022829325.1 Methylobacterium sp. J-092
TCGCGAGGCATGACCGTTCCCATTCGTGGCGTGAGGTGTTTGCAGATAGCCCCTCGTTCAGCACCCTTCCCTCCCCCCTCTGCGGGGGAGGGTGTCCCGCGCAGCGGGTCGGGAGAGGGTAGCGCCGCAGCGGGCACTGTCGCTCCCATCCCCCGAACCTCCTTGACGCGTGGCCCACCCTCCACCGCACGGGCGAGAGGGAGGCTGGCGGCACGACGCGTGATGGCGACGGGTTGCCGGGGGGCTTTGCGACACCCTCGGCCGATGCCACCCCATGCGTTGCACCAGGCTGACTCCAGAATGCTGGTGTGATACCGCTCCGAACACGCGCGTTTCCCTCTCCCCTCTGCGGGGGAGGGTGGGCCTCGCGTCAGCGAGGGTCGGGAGAGGGGAGCGACAGTGCCGGATGCGG
>NZ_JAKSXU010000195.1:0-866 GCF_022829325.1 Methylobacterium sp. J-092
CGACAACATTGAATTTTTGAAGCTGAGCAGCCCCGCAACAAAAACATCAGTTCAACTGTAAACTACCTCTTGGACTTGTCGTCAAACCACTAAGATGAGCATCAAGCTGATCGCGGATCTCTCTGGCCATCGCCAGATCAAGGCGTAGACGTGCAGCTACAATGGGATCAGGCTGCACGCTCCCATCCATAAGTACGGCCATCCGGTCCGTGAACAGGTTGAGCGCGACCGTCTGTCCGTTCAAGACGATACTGACAGCACCTGTAATATGCCGAACGGGGACTTCATCAGGATCGGGCGTGGCATCGATCGGCATCCCCTAAATTCCTTCAAAAACTGATAACCTACAATTGACTAGTCAATTTCTACAATGCGCTCGAAGCAAGTTGACGTGCTTAGGTACTATCTACAGATTTGAACATATGTGTTAATTAATAGTAAAAATATAGACCAAGTTGTGAGGTTTTTGAACGCCTAACTACCACTGACTACCGCGCCGCCAAGCTCGATGCCTCGACGTTCGGGGCGCACTCCCTGCGGGCCGGCTACATCACTTCGGCAGCCGAGCGGGGTGCCGATCTTGCCCACATTATGGATCAGTCCGGGCACCGCGATCCGCGAACGGTGGTCGGCTACATCCGCCGGGCGAACGCCTTCAAGGGGCACTCGGGGAGCGGGTTTTTGTAGCAAACACCTGTCCCTGAATAGCTGTCACGCTGGAATGATCGTATCTCCGGTCAAGCGGCTGCGCGCAGCCATTGCCGCTCGACCTCGCCCCAGCCGGCCAGGAACGCCGCGACGCAGGCCGGGTCGAAGTGCGAGCCTGCGTTGTCGGACAGGAGCGCCCGCGCCTTCTCGAGCGACCA
>NZ_JAKSXU010000033.1:0-408 GCF_022829325.1 Methylobacterium sp. J-092
TCTTTTGATAATATGAGAGGCGTTGGCCTATGCGACGTTCTGTCGTCGTCGCTGCCGGTCGGCAACTTCGGCAACGCCCGCGCCGGCGGAATTTTCCCCCGATCGGCTGGCGCGGGCGCCAAATGCTGGAGGGCACGCAATGGCTTACAGTGTCAGGGTGCAGCAGATAGGTCCAGCCGGCACACCCAGCGGGAAAACTTTGCACTACGAAGCCGACAGCGAAATCGAGGCTGTCACAATCGCCGCTTACGAAGTGGACGCGCACCGATCCAGCAAGCGGCGCATCGCAATGGTGTGGAACCCCGCCGGGCATCTTATGCTCTCTTACACAGGTCGCGCGAGGGCCAGGTCTGATGCAGACCGAGGCTGAGCGACTGGCTCAGATCATCTATGATCGCGATGCGAAAA
>NZ_JAKSXU010000198.1:0-282 GCF_022829325.1 Methylobacterium sp. J-092
GGTCCGCGACGGCGCGGGCGCGGCGCTGCGCTCCGGCCTCGGATTGCCGGCGGGCACGCCCGTGACGCTGCAGTTCGCCGACGGGCTCGTGGCGGCCAGGACCGAGGGGGAAGCGGCCGCACCCGCGCCGGAGGGCGCCCCCGGACAAGGTCGGCGAGCATCTTCCGCGCCTGGTTCGCGCGATCGAGCGCGAGGGGCGCAGCGTCGTGTGGGTCTGCGATCCGATGCACGGCAACACGATCTCGGCCGGCCGCTACAAGACGCGCCCGTTCGAGCGGGTGA
>NZ_JAKSXU010000209.1:0-73122 GCF_022829325.1 Methylobacterium sp. J-092
GCGCGACGTTCGGAAACGTGGCTTCCCTCTCCCGACCCTCGCTGACGCGAGGCCCACCCTCCCCCGCAGCGGGGGGAGGGAGAGTTCGACCTAGACCACGTTCTGCGGCTTGCCGGCGACGAAGGCCTCGACGTTGTCGACGAGCTGGTCGGCCAGGATCTGCATCGCCTCCTTGCTGGCCCAGGCCACGTGCGGCGTGACGATCAGGTTCGGCAGGTCGAGGTCGCACAGGATGTTGCCGTTCTTGGGCGGCTCCTGCACCACCACGTCGAAGCCGGCGCCGCCGATCGTGCCGGCCTTCAGCGCCTCGGCCAGGGCCTCCTCGTCCACCAGCCCGCCGCGGGCGGTGTTAATGAGGATCGCGTGCTTCTTCATCTTCGCCAGCTGCTCGGCGCCGATCATGTTCCGGGTCTCAGGCGTCAGCGGCGCGTGCAGCGTGATGACGTCGGACTGGGTCAGGATCGTCTCGAGGTCGACGAGGCCCTCCTGCGGGAAGACATCGTAGGCGATGACCTTCATGCCGAGCGCTTCCGCCCGCTTGCCGATCGACTTGCCGAGCGCGCCGTAGCCGACGATGCCGAGCGTCGAGCCGGCGATGTCGTGGATCGGGTAGTCGAAGTAGCAGAACTGGGTCGACTTGTTCCAATCGCCCCGGCGCACCGAGTTGGCGTAGGGCACGATCGCGCGCCGCAGGGCGAAGATCAGCGCGATGACGTGCTCGGGCACGGTGTTGAAGGCGTAGTTGCGGATGTTGACGACGGTGATGCCTTGCGCCTTCGCCTGCTCCTTGTCGACCACGTCGGTGCCGGTGGCGGCGACGGCGATGAGCTTGAGGTCGGGCAGCTGCTTCAACGTGTCGGCGCGCATCGGCACCTTGTTGATCAGCGCGATCTCGGCGCCCTGGAGCCGGGAGACGATCTCCTCCGGTGTCCAGGTCGAATCGTATTCCTTGTAGTCGTGCGGGAAGTTGAACGGCCGGACCGTGGCGTCGAGGGACTCGCGGTCGAGGAATACGATCTTCTTCGTCATGGAACGCCTTTCATGCGACGGCCGGATCGGGCCCTGCCCGCGACGCGCCGGTCGCGGCGATCCCGATCCGGTTCGAGATGATCCCCTCTCGTCCGGGATGGCGCGGGGGCGTCGCCGCCCCCGCGCGATGGTGTCGGCCTAACGTCAGCCCTGGGTGAGCGGATGCTCGCGCAGGTAGCTCGACGCGGCGGCGACGCCCGAGCCCGGGGTGACGTGCACGCCGCAATCGATCATCGCCATCTCGGCGCCGGCGATCGCGCCCAGCAGCGACAGCTCGTTGAGATCACCGAGGTGGCCGATGCGGAACACCTTGCCGGCGACCTGGCTGAGGCCGGCGCCGAGCGAGAGGTTGTAGCGGTCGTAGGCGTGCTTGATGATCTTGGCCGCATCGACGCCCTCGGGCGCCAGGATCGCCGTCACCGTGTCGGAGTTCCACTTGGGCTCCTTGGCGCAGGTCTTCAGGCCCCACGCCACCACGGCCTGACGGGTCGCCTCGGCGAGCACGTGATGGCGGTGGTAGACGTTCTGCAGCCCCTCTTCCTTGATGCACTCGAGAGCCTCGCGCAGGCCGTAGAGCAGCGGAAGCGGCGGGGTGTAGGGGAAGTAGCCGGTCGGGTTCTGCTTCAGCTGGTCGGACCAGGCGAAGTAGACGTGTCCGAGGCGGTCGTTGCCGCCGGCGGTGCCTTCGGAGGCCTTGATCGCCTTGGCGCTGGCGCAGAGCACGCCGAGGCCGGCGGGGAGCATGAAGCCCTTCTGCGAGCCGGCGATGGCGCAATCCACCTTCCACGCGTCCATCTCGAACGGCAGCGAGCCGATCGACGAGATGCCGTCGACGAACAGCAGCGCCGGGTGGCCGGCGGCGTCGATCGCCTTGCGGACCGCGCCGATGTCGCTGGTGACGCCGGTCGCCGTCTCGTTGTGGACGACCATCACGGCCTTGATCTTGTGCTCGGTGTCGGCGCGCAGCGCCTGGCCGATCTTCTCCGGGTCGGCGCCGGTGCCCCAGGCCTCGTCCTGCACGATGACGTCGAGGCCGAGGCGCTGGGCCATGTCGACCCAGAGGTGGCTGAACTGGCCGTAGCGGGCGGTCAGGACCTTGTCGCCGCGGCAGAGCGTGTTCGCCAGGGCCGATTCCCAGATGCCGGTGCCGGAGGACGGATAGAAGATGATCGTGCCCGCCTCGGAGCCGAACACCATCTTGGCGTCCTGGAACAGCGGCTTCACCAGCGCCGGGAAGTCGGGCGAGCGGTGGTCCTCCGAGGGGACGTGCATCGCGCGCAGCACGCGGTCCGGGATGTTGGTCGGGCCGGGAATGAAGAGGTGATTGCGTCCGGGGCGCCGCGTTGCAGCCATGGGGTGTGTCCTCCGATTACCAAGAAACGTTGGCCGGCAAGCCGGCGTCAGGAACGATGCGCCGGCTTGCGACGCATGGGCGTGTGGTGATCCGTGGGCGGTCTGGTGAGGGGGACGCCGAACCGGCGCGGCCGGAAGCGCGCGGGAGGGCTGTCCCGCGCGGAACTTCCGCGTCGTCGGTCGGTCGCTTCACCGGGCGATGCGGAGCGGCGGAACGGTCTGGCACCGCTCGCGGTCGCGGCATGGATCCATGCCGGTCGCCTCCGAAAAGCCTCGTCTTCCATGCGTCGGCCGTGGCCGTCGCGCAAGCCGCAGAATGCGGATCCTGCACGCCGGCGCTCCGCCGACCCTCGACACCTTCCTCCCCGTCGTCCCGCCCCGGCTCACGATCCAAGTGGTTCACGATCCAAGTCGACCATCCAGGTCGGCGATCCATTGGCCGTCGCCGGCGCCGGCCTTACGGCAGGCGATCGCTTTGAATCCATTATGAACGCCGAAGCTCCACAAGCAAAACTGGAAAAACTTCCCGGACGACGAAAAAAAATTGTCGTGCACTGCAGCAAACCGGCGAAGGATCTTCGCATTGCTTGCTGCATCGCAGCATCGGATGCGCGCCACCGTCATCAAACTGAGACGCGTTTCCGGTTTGGCTCGGCCGAAGACCGCCGGGAGATGCTCGTGGCCGACGACATGGAAGGGACGACCCGCGTCCGCACCCTGTTCCTCTCAGACCTGCACCTCGGCACCCGCGGCTGCCAGGCCGGGCTGCTCCTGGACTTCCTGAAGGACTACGACGCCGACACGCTCTACCTCGTCGGTGACATCGTCGACGGCTGGCAGCTCCGATCGGGCTGGTACTGGCCGCAGGGGCACAACGACGTGGTGCAGAAGCTCCTGCGCAAGGTGCGCAAGGGCTCGAGCCTGGTCTACGTGCCGGGCAACCACGACGAGTTCCTGCGCGACTACATCGGCACCACCTTCGGCGGGATCGAGATCGCCGAGAGCCGCATCCACGAGGCGGCGGACGGGCGGCGCTACCTGGTGATCCACGGCGACCAGTTCGACATGGTGGTGCGCCACGCCCGCTGGCTCGCCCATCTCGGCGACGGCGCCTACACCTTCGCGCTGTTCGTCAACACCGGCCTGAACAAGCTGCGCCGCCGGCTCGGCCTGTCCTACTGGTCGCTCTCGGCCTGGGCGAAGCTGAAGGTGAAGAACGCGGTCAACTTCATCGGCGCGTTCGAGACCTTTCTCGCCGACGAGGCCCGGCGCCAGGGTGCCGACGGGGTGATCTGCGGCCACATCCATCACGCCGCCGACCGGCGGATCGACGGCCTGCGCTACCTCAACACCGGCGACTGGGTCGAATCCTGCACCGCGCTGGTCGAGCATTACGACGGCCGCATGGAGGTGCTGCATTATCCGAGCGTGCTTCGCGCCCGCGCGGCGGAGGCGTCGGAGGCCGAGCGCGCCGGTGCGCTTCCGGCGCAGGACCGCCGAGCGGTCGCGTGAGGCTGCTGGTCGCGACCGATGCCTGGGCGCCGCAGGTCAACGGCGTGGTGCGCTCGCTCGAGCGCATGGCCGAGGCCGCCCCCGCCCAGGGCTTCGAGCCGTTCTTCGTGACCCCGCGCGACTTCCGCTCGCTGCCGATGCCGGGCTATCCCGAGATCCGGCTGGCGCTGGCGGGCGCGCGCGGCATCGCCGCCGCCTGGGCGCGGATCGAGCCGACCCACGTCCACATCGCCACCGAGGGCACGATCGGCCACGCGGTGCGGCGGCTCTGCCGCGCGAAGGGCCGCCCCTTCACCACGAGCTACCACACGCGGTTTCCCGAATATCTCGCCGCCCGGGCGCCGATCCCCGAGGCGTGGAGCTACGCCTGGCTGCGGCGCTTTCACCGGGCGGCCAGCGGCACCATGGTCAGCACCGCCTCGCTCGAGCGCGAGCTCGCCGGCCGCGGCTTCCGCAACCTGATGCGCTGGACGCGGGGCGTCGACACCGACCTGTTCCGCCCGGCCGATCCTTCCGCGGAGGTTCCCCCTGCGCTCGCGGGGCTGCCGCGCCCGATCTTTCTCTTCGTCGGCCGCGTCGCGGTCGAGAAGAACGTCGCCGCCTTCCTCAGTCTCGACCTGCCGGGCAGCAAGGTGGTGATCGGCGACGGGCCCGACCGCGCCCGGCTCGCGGCCGCCCACCCGCAGGCCCGCTTCCTCGGCACCCGCACCGGCGCGGAGCTGTCCGCGCTCTACGCGGCGAGCGACGTGTTCGTGTTCCCGAGCCTCACCGACACCTTCGGCATCGTGCTGCTCGAGGCGATGGCCTGCGGCCTGCCCGTGGCGGCCTACCCGGTCACCGGCCCCCTCGACGTGGTCGCCGGGACCGGGGCCGGGGTGCTCGACGCCGACCTGCGCGCGGCATGCCTCGCCGCCCTCGCCGTTCCGCGCGGGCAATGCCGCGCGGAGGCCCTCCGCCGGACCTGGGCCGAGAGCGCCCGCCAGTTCTTCGGCAACATCGAGAGCGCCCACGCCCAGGCGGCCGATCTGCGCGTGCCGGCCGGCGCCGAGGCGGCCCTGCTTGGCTGATGAGGTGACGGGTTGAGAGGGTGACGGGCCGGCCGAGGAATGCGATGGGTCGCCGCCCCTTCGGACCCGACCCGCCCCGTGCCCCCCTTCGATCCCGCCTGCGCCGCCGACTACCCCGCCGTCATCGGCTGCGACGAGGTTGGGCGCGGCGCCCTGTGCGGCCCGGTGGTCGTCGCGGCGGTGTGGTTCGATCCGATTGCGATCCCGCCGGACCTGCTCGCCCGCCTCGACGACAGCAAGCGGGTCAAGGAACCGCTGCGCGAGATCCTGACGCCGCTGATCCGCGCGCAGGGCCGCGTCGCGGTCGCGGCGGGATCCCGGGCATTGATCGACCGGGTCAACGTCCGCGTCGCCACGCTCGACGCGATGCGCCGGGCGGTGCTGCGGCTCGCCCTCGATGCGCCGGTGCTGGTCGACGGGCGGGACGCGGTTCCCGGCTTGCCACAGCCCTGCCGTGCGGTCGTCGGCGGCGACCGCGCGGTGCCGCAGATCGCCGCCGCCTCGATCGTCGCCAAGACGTTTCGCGATGCGCTGATGCGGGTGCTGGCCCGGCGCCACCCGCATTACGGCTGGGAGCGCAACGTCGGCTACGGCGCCCCGGTGCACCTCGCCGGCCTCAGGACCCACGGCCGCACCCCGCATCACCGGCTGAGTTTCACGCGGGCGTACGGCGATGGCGGAGCGAACATCACGGGCGCCGATTAGGTCGCGTTCGTTTGCGAGATGCCTGAGGTCGTCCGTCGATGCCAAAACGATTCAGCCGTCCTGCCGCCGCGGAGCATTGCTCGATCGCCGCCTTCGCCCCCGTCACAGCAGCGAGAACTGCTCGCCGGGCTTGGCGAAGGCCGAGGCGTCGAGGGTGATGCGGGTCTGCGCATAGCCGAGACGCGCCTTGGCCAGCCGCATCCGCGTCGCGATCAGGTCGGCGTAGGCGCCCTCCCCGGTCATCCGCTTGCCGAACGTGGCGTCGTATTCGCGGCCGCCGCGGGCCTGCTCGACCAGGGAGAACACGTGGCGCTGCCGCCCGGGATAGTGCTCGGCGAACCAGTCGGCGACGAGGTCCTTCAGCTCGTGCGGCAGGCGCAGCAGCACGTGGTTCGCCTCCTGCGCGCCGCAGGCGCGGGCCTCCGTCAGGATCGCCTCGATCTCGTGGTCGTTGAGCGAGGGGATGATCGGCGCGACGATCACCATCACCGGCACGCCGGCTCGGCTGAGCGCCCGGATCGCCTCCAGGCGCTTGCGCGGATGCGGCGCGCGCGGCTCCATCTTCCGGGCGAGCACCGGATCGAGGGTCGTCACCGACATCGCCACCTTCACGAGGTTCCGCTCCGCCATCCCGGCCAGGATGTCGATGTCGCGGGTGACGAGGTTCGACTTCGTCACGATGCCGACGGGATGGCGCAGGCGGGCCAGCACCTCGAGGATCTCCCGGGTGATGCGGTGCTCGCGCTCGATCGGCTGATACGGGTCGGTCGCCGTTCCGAGAGCGATGGCCCGCGGCGCGTAGCCCGGCGCCGACAGCTCCCGCTCGAGCAGGCGCGCGGCGTCCGGCTTGGCGAAGAGCTTCGTCTCGAAGTCGAGCCCGGGCGACAGGCCGGCATAGGCGTGGTTCGGCCGGGCGAAGCAGTAGACGCAGCCGTGCTCGCAGCCGCGATAGGGGTTGATCGAGCGGTCGAACGAGATGTCGGGCGAGGTGTTGCGGGAGATGATCCCGCTCGCCCGCTCCAGCGTCACCTCGGTGCGTCTGGCCGGTGCGGGCTCGTCCGCCGGCCAGCCGTCGTCGGCGGCCTCGCGGCGGATCGCCTCGAAGCGCCCGCCCGGGTTGGCGGTGGCGCCCCGGCCGCGCAGCGTTTCCGACGTCGCGGCGAGCCGGCGTCGCGGCGTGGATTCGGCGCCGAGCGGAGGACGGGGTGTGGACATCGGACTGGCAGCACCCCGGAGAAGCGTGTTTCACATGGAACATAACAGGAACAAGGTCGACCGGACACGCCTCGATTTTAGGCAGTTTCTCGGGCTTTGTGGCTGTGGTGCAACGCTGGGCGGCCGCGTCGAGCCGGCCTGCCCGCGCCCGGCGAAAATACGGTATGCGCGGCCATGATCTCCGCCCTGGTTCATGTCGCCGACCCCGGCGACGCCGATGCGATCGACCGTCTGGCCGACACCCTGGGCGCCCTCGTCGGAGGCGTGGCCGCCGGGCTCGTGGGCGACGCCGTGATCGTCGCCGCCGCGATGGGCGAAGCGGTCGACACGATCGCCGACGCGACCGGCGCGACCCTGGTGGTGCCGCCGCGCGGATCGGACCGGTGGTTCGCCGGCGCGGCGGTCGCGCGCCGCGACTGGGTGCTGTGCCTGGAGGCGGGCGACGTGCCCGGCGACGGCTGGATCCGCACCCTCGACCGCTTCGTCGGCACAGCGCCGGCCGACGCCCTGGGGCGATTGTCCCGCCCGCATGCCGGGCTGGCGACGCGGCTGGCCATTCGGGCCGAGGCGCTGCTCGGCGCGGGTGCGGCGCGGCCCGGCGACCTCGTCCGCCGCGATCGCCTCACCGAGATCGGAACCTTCGCCCCGCGGCTGGTGCCGCGGCGCCTGATCGCGCGGATCGACCGGATGTGATCCTCAGGCCGTGAGCGAGGCGCCCCGCCGCAGGTGCTCGTCCAGGCGCGGCATGATCTCGACGAAGTTGCAGGGGCGGTGCCGGTAGTCGAGCTGGCTGACCAGGATCCCGTCCCAGGCGTCGCGGCAGGCACCCGGCGAGCCCGGCAGCACGAAGACGTAGGTGGCGTTGGCGACCCCGGCCGTCGCCCGCGACTGCAGCGTCGAGGTGCCGATCTTGTCGTAGGAGATGCGGTGGAACACCGCCGAGAAGCCGTCCATGCGCTTCTCGAACAGCGGCTCCAGCGCCTCGGGCGTGACGTCGCGGCCGGTGAAGCCGGTGCCGCCGGTGGTGATCACCACGTCGATTCCGGGATCGCGCGTCCAGCCCTCGACCGTCCCGCGGATCGCCGTCGCCTCGTCCGGCACGATCGCGCGTGCCGCGAGCCTGTGGCCGGCCTCGGTCAGCCGCTGCACCAGGGTGTCGCCGGAGCGGTCGTCCTCCGGCCGGCGCGTGTCCGAGACGGTCAGCACCGCGATCGACAGGGGGACGAAGCTGCGGGCGGGCGTATCGGGCATCGGGCCGTCTCCGGGTTGAACGACCGGAATATGGGCGCCCGCTCGCGATTGTCCCATCCTTCCCGGCGTGCGGCGCGCGGGCCGAGGCGCGCCGAACCCGCGATCCATGGTATCGGCACCGACCAGCGACCCCTGTCCGTTCGAACGCGCGGTGCCCTCATGGATGCGACCCCCGTCCGCCTCACCAGCCTCGCCCACGGCGGCGGCTGCGGCTGCAAGCTCGACCCGGCGATCCTGCGGTCGCTGCTCGCCGACCAGCCGATCGCCGGCCCGTTCGAGCGCCTGCTCGTCGGCAACGAGACCGCCGACGACGCCGCGGTCTGGGCGCTCGACGACGGCACCTGCGTCATCGCCACCACCGACTTCTTCACGCCGATGGTCGACGACCCACGCGATTTCGGCCGGATCGCCGCCACCAACGCGATCTCCGACGTCTACGCCATGGGCGGCCGCCCGATCATGGCGCTGGCCATCCTCGGGATGCCGGTCGGCAAGATCGCGCCCGAGATCGTCGCCGAGATCCTGAAGGGCGGCGCGGCGACCTGCGCCGAGGCCGGCATCCCGATCGCCGGCGGGCACTCGATCGACACGCCGGAGCCGATCTACGGCCTGGCGGTGATCGGCACCTGCCGCCGCGAGGACGTGCGCCGCAACGCCGACGCGCGGGTCGGCGACGCGCTGATCCTGACCAAACCCCTCGGCGTCGGCGTCTATTCCGCCGCGATCAAGCGCGACGCCCTGCCGGAGGGCGGCTACGCCGCGTTCGTCGCGACGACGACGCTGCTGAACAAGGTCGGCACCGAGCTGGCCGCCGACCCGGACGTGCACGCCATCACCGACGTCACCGGCTTCGGCCTGCTCGGGCACGGCCTCGAGTTCGCGCGCGGCGCCGGCTGCCGCCTCGTGATCGACTGGCCGTCCGTGCCGCTGCTGCCCTCGGCCGAAACGCTCGCCCGGGACGGCTTCGTTACCGGCGCGTCCCACCGCAACTGGACCGCGTTCGGCGGCGAGGTCGCGCTGGAGGACGGCTTCCCCGAATGGGCGCGGCACCTGCTTACCGATCCGCAGACCTCGGGCGGCCTGCTCGTCGCCTGCGCCCCCGAGCGCGCAGACGCGATCCTCGCCCGCATCCGCGCCGCCGGGCATCCGACGGCGGCGATCGTCGGGCGGGCGGAGGCGGGCGCGGCGGGAATTAGCGTCGCCGGCTGATCCCAGGGCCGGAAGGCGATCGAAACCAATCCTCCGGCATCATCGCGGCCCCGCGATGCGTCGCGCAGAGCCGCCCGCCCCCGTCGTGACCGACGTTCCCTACGACCCGGATCTCGAAACCGCCCACGGCGTCGCGGATTGGCCCTATGGCCGATCCGCCATCGCGCTCGCGCGCCCGGACGCCTTGCCGGACGGACGCCCGTGGCCGCGGCTGCGCGTGCTCACCGTCGCCTCCGGCGATGCGCCGCGTCTGGCGGACAGCATCGCCTCGGTCGCCCGGCAGGACTACCCGGAATGCCGGCACGACGTCGTGCCGCCGGGATCGCCGTCGCCCGCCGCGATCCTCGCCGACGACGGGGTCGATTTCGTCCTGGTCCTGCGGGCGGGCGATCTCCTGGCGCCCGGCGCGCTCGCCGCCCTCGTTCTCGACGCGGTCCTCTCGGGGGCGGATGCGGTGGCGGGGCTTCGGGTGCTGTTCGACGACGCGGTGACCGGCCTCGACCTGCCCTCGTCGGCGGGGGATGACGCCGCGCCGGACGCCGTCTTCACCGGCGGCGAAGTTCTGTGGCGGCGTGCCGCGCTCGGCATGCTGGGCAGCTTCGATCCGGTCGACGCCGAGTGGACCGCACGCGCTTGGTCGGCAGCCGTGCGGACGGAGGCCGGCGTCACCCGCATCGGCCGGCCCGTCCTGCTGCAGCGCGAGCGGACGATTCACGCAACGGATTCAAGTCCATCCGCGTCTTCCACTCCCCCCTTCGCGGAGGAGGGTGGGCCTCGGGTCAGCGAGGGTCGGGAGAGGGGAGCGCCGTATCCGGCACCGTCGCGCCCCTCTCCCCCCCTGCTCCGCAGGGTACCCTCCCCCGCCAAGGGCGGAGGGAAGAGTGCTGCCGCTTCCCTCTCGATCGCCTCGCTCACCGGCACGGGGCATGCCGGCGGTGCCGGGATCGCGCATCGGCGCATCGGCGAGGCGCTGCGGCTCGCCGGGCACCGCGTCGCGGAGTTCGTGCTCGCGGACGAATCGCCGCCCGCCGCGGCGGAATGGATCGATGCGTTTCCCGTCGCCGAAGCCGCGATCCGCGCCGGCGACCACGACCTCGTGCTCGCCGGAAACCTGCACGGCGCCACCCGAAGCCTCGCCGTCGCCGGGCGCCTCGCTGCCGAGCGGCCCGTCGCGCTCGTCCTGCACGACCTGTTCCCGCTGACCGGCCGCTGCGCCCACCCCCGCGGCTGTGCCCGGATCGAGACCGTCGGCTGCGACGCCGCCTGCCCGACGCCGGACGAGTATCCGCAGCTCGGCCGGCATCGCATCGCCGGCGCGCAGGCCGGCAAGCGTGCGGTGCTCGCCCGGCGGGACGGTCCGATCCTGCTCGCCAACTCGGCCTGGACGGCGTCGCGCGCCCGGGCGCTCGCGCCGCCGGGCGCCGTGGTCGCGCCCCTGGCGCTGGCCTTTCCGACGAGCGTCTTCCGGTCCCGCGATCGTTCGGCCCTGCGCCGCAGACTCGGGCTTCCCGCCGACGACCTGCTGATCCTGGTCTCGGCGGTGGTACTCGACGGACCGGACAAGAACGTCGGCGATCTCGCTGACGCTCTGCGCCGCGTCGCCGGTCCCGGCGTCGGCTTCGTCGCGATCGGCCGGCTCGACCATCCCGCGCGCCTCGCCCTGCCGAACCTGTTCGCGCCCGGGCTGATCGCCGACGAGGCGCACCTGGCCGCCTGGTACGGCGCCTGCGACCTGCACGTCACGGCGAGCCGGCTCGAGACGCTGGGGCAGACGCCGATCGAGGCCGGCCTGTGCGGAACGCCGACGCTGGCCTATCGCACCGCCGGCCTGACCAGCTCGGTGATCGACGGCGTCTCCGGGCGGCTCGTCCCGGTCGAGCCCGGCGCGCTGGGCGATGCCCTCGTCGAGCTCGTCGCCGATCGGCCGGCGCTCGCCCGGCTCGGCGCCTTCGCGCGGATCGCCTTGGAAAGCCGGTTCAGCCCGGCTTCCTGCGCGATCTCGCTCGACCGGGTGTTTCGCGAGCGCGGCCTGTTGCCGCCGGACGGGGGCCGCCTGCGCTTCGCGCCGGCACTGCTCGGCCATTTTCCGTTCGCCGCGATCCCGGCTGCGGCCGCGACCGGCCTCGTCGCCGCGCCGTCCAACCCGCTCGTCCGCGGGCTGCGCCGCGCCAAGCAGCGCCTGCTCGGGCGCCGCCTGCCGCCCTGGGCGCGGCGCGGCCTGTATTGGGCCGTCCGGCTTCGATCGCTCGGCGGAGCCCGGTGATGCGCGGCCCGATCTACCTCGACCAGACCCATGTCCGCGGCCACGTCACCGGCATCGAGCGGGTGGCGCTCGACCAGTTCACGCCGGCGATGCTCGGCGGCGCGGTCCGGCCCCTGCGCAGCCGCAGCATCCCGGGGATGATCCTCGCGCAGCAGCTCGGCCTGCCGCTTCGCGCGGCGCGGGAGCCCGAGGCGCAGTTCGTGATGGCCGGCTTTCCCCCCGGCCCGCTGATGGCGCCGTTCGCGGAGCGCTGCATCCTCTGCGTCTACGACACCTTCCTCCTCGACCGGCCGGAGGATCTCGCCTGGAAGAGCCGGCTCTACATGGCGCCGGCGTTCCGCTACGCGATGCGCTGGGGTCGGCGCTTCCTGGTGATCTCGCGCAAGACCGGCGCGGATTTGCGCCGCCACTGCGCCGACGACGCCCTCGTCGCCCTGCTGCGGCCGGCGGTGCGCGACGTGTTCGGCCTCGACGGGCTCCCCGGCCCCGCCGCCTACCGGCCCGAGGCGCCGTTGCGCATGCTGGCGATCGGCACGATCGAGCCGCGCAAGGATTACCCGGCGGCGATCGCGCTCGCGGCGGCTCTGAACCGCGCCGGCGTGCCGGCCGAGCTGCACATCGTCGGCCGCCTCGGCTGGGGCCGGCACGCCTTCCTCGACGATCCGCCGCCCTTCCTCACCTGGCACGGCTACGTCGGCGACGATGCGCTGCGCACCCTCGCCGCCAGCGCCCACCTTCTGCTCTCGACTTCGAAGGCCGAAGGCCTCGGCCTGCCCCTGCTCGAGATCCAGCATGGCGGCCTGCCGGTGGTCGCCCCCGACGACGCGGTGTTCCGCGAGGTGCTCGGCGAATCCGGCCTGTTCCTCCGCCCGGGCGATCCCGAGGGCGCCGCCTCGGCGCTGATCCAGGCCGTCCGGTCCGGCCGCTTGGCGGAAGCCGCGGCCGACGCGCGGGCAAACGTCGCACGATGGAATCGCTTGGCGGCGCGCGACGCGGAGGCGTTCCGCGGCTACCTCGCCGAGGGCGTGTCGGCCTACGGGCCAGACAACCTCGTCGCGCCCGATGGGGTCGCGCCCGATCCGGTTATCCCCAAGCGGTGAGGCGGACTACGTATTGAACGTCGCGCCGGCGGATCGTTAAGCATGTCACGCTGTCTCGTCTTGAAGAGATGCTGTTCGCCCCTGTTTCCAAGGCATTGGGAAAGATTTTGCGGCAACCAGAGAGCGCAACCTGCGGTCCGCAGATTGCGGAGACGTCATCGAACACCGCCATCGCCGGGCGCTTCCGGTTCAAGGTGGCACGGGAACGCTCCGAAACGGGATCGTTCCTGGAAACCGTCGGGCAGGTGAGGGACAGAGACCGATGTTCGATTTCTCGACCCCCGTCCGCGGCGAGCCCGTGGAGGTGACGCTGCCGCCGCGCTTCTCCGATCGGGCCGACACGGGCACGATCCTCCGCCGCCTGTGGCGCGGAGCGAGCTTCATCGTGCTGGGCGGCCTGTTCATGGTCGCCGCCGCCGTCGCGCTGCTCGGGCTGCTGACCCCGGTCTACACCTCCAGCATCCAGATCCTGGTCGATCCCTCCGATCTCCGCGTCGTCGACAACGACGTCAGCGCCCGCACGCCTCAGGCCGACAGCGGCGTGTCGCTCGCCGAGAGCCAGACCAAGGTGATCCAGTCGGACAACGTCCTGCGGCGCACGGTCGAGAAGCTCGACCTCGATCGCGACGACGAGTTCGCCAAGCCCGAGTCCGACAACCCGACGATCGTCTGGCTGCGCACGGCGCTCGGCATGCTGCCGCCGCCCGGCAGCCGCGACCCGGTCAACGTCGCCGTCGACACCCTGCAGACCAAGCTGACCGTGCGCCGGGCCGAGCGCACCTTCGTGATCGACGTGCTGGTGCAGTCGCGCGATCCGGAGAAGGCGGCAAAGATCGCCAACGCCATCGGCGACGCCTACTTCGCCGAGGAGGCCAGCGCCCGCACCGAGGCCGCTCGCCGCGCCTCGGACGCCCTCAACGGCCGCCTGTCGAGTCTGCGCCGCGACGTCGAGCTCGCCGAGGGCAAGCTCCTGAAGTACCGCGAGGACAACAACCTCGTCGCGTCGAGCGGTCGCCTGCTGACCGACCAGCAGCTCGGCGACCTCAACCAGCAGCTCGTCACGGCCCAGATCAAGACCGCGGAATCGCGCTCGCGCCTCGAGCAGGCGCGCAAGATGAAGGCCGGCGACGCCAGCACGGCGCTGCCGGAGATGCTGCAATCGCTCGAGATGCAGGCGCTCCGCCAGCAATACGCGACGCTCTCGCGCAACACCGCCGAGCTCGCGACCCGCCTCGGCGAGCGCCACCCGGCGATGGCCGAACAGTACGCCCAGCAGCGCGACCTCCAGCGCCTGATCCAGCGCGAGAAGGAGCGGATCATCGAGACGACGCAGAAGGACTACGATCGCGCGGCGGCGAGCGAAACGGCGATCCGCAAGAGCCTCGACCGGGCCAAGGCGGAGACCGTCACCAGCGATCGCGCCAATGTCGGCCTGCGCGAGCTGGAGCGGACGCTCGAATCCCGCCGCGGCGTGTACGAGACCTATCTCCGCCGTTCGCGCGAGGCGAGCGAGCAGGAGCGCCTGAACAGCATCAACGTCCGCATCATCTCGCCGGCGGTCCCCGCCCGCACCCGGACCTGGCCGCCCTCGCCCAAGGTGGTGCTGCCGCTGGCCCTGCTCGTCGGGATGATGCTGGGCGTGGCCATCGCGCTGTCGCTCGGCGCCGCCCGCGACCGTCGCAACGACCGCAACGAGCGCCGCGCCGCGACCGTGCCGCCCCGGAGCTTCCGAGCTGCCGATGCTTGAGGCGGGACAGGCGCAGGCCGAGGACGACGGCGCGGTGAAGGTCGCCGGCTTCGCCATTCACCCCGCGATGCCGCGGCCCCGGGCCGTCCGCGGGACGAGCCCTCGCCTCGAACCCGGTCATGCGGCCGGCGCCACGCCGGAAACCCCCTTAGATCGCCGCAGCGAGGCCGGCAGCGCCTGGCGCGTGCGGATGTTCGGCCACGACTTCGCCGCCGGTCCCGCAGCCGGGATCCTCGCCGCCTCGGCGATGCAGCCGTCGGCCGGGCCGCGCCTCGTCGTCACCGCCAACATCGACCACATCGTCCTGCTCTCGGAGAACGCCGCCTTCCGGCAGGCCTATGCCGGCGCCGTCGCGCGGACGCTGGACGGCACGCCGCTGGTCTGGCTCGCGCGGCTGCGCGGCCAGCCGGCCGCCCGCGTCACCGGACACGACCTCCTCGCGCACGCGTTGTTCGCCCGGCCGGTCGAAGGCCGCCGCGTCTTCCTCGTCTGCTCGCGGGACGCGGTCGCCGAGGCGATCCGCGACCGGCTCAAGCGGTCCGGCTATGACGCGGATGCCGTCGCGACCTGCGTGCCGCCCTTCGGCTTCGACGACGACGCGGAGTACGGCCGCGCGCTGTCGGCTCGCATTCGCGAGCACGGCACCACCCTGCTGGTCATGGGCGTCGGCGCGCCGCGCTCGGAGATCTGGGTGACGCACCAGGGTTCGGCCCTCGGCACGCCGCTCGTGCTGGCGGTGGGCGAGGCGGTCAACGTCGCCGCCGGGCTGGTGCCGCGGGCGCCGGTGATGCTGCAGCGTGCCGGGCTCGAATGGGCGTTCCGGTTCGCCTTCGCGCCGCGACGGCTGTTTCGGCGCTATTTCGTGCGGTCGTGGCGCTTCCTCGCGCTCCTGCGCGGCGAGATCGGGAACCGGGACGCGGCCTGACGCGCCGCTTCGCGGCTCCGCGGGTTCAGGCGGACGCGAACAGGTGCGGGTGCCGCAGGCGCAGCGCGAAGACCAGGGTCAGCGTCTTCATGTCCGCGATCTCGCCGGCGTCGCTGCGGCGGGCGAGGTCGTCGAGCGCCACCTCGTGGACGGTGATCGCCTCGTTCTCCTCGGCGAGCCCGCCGCCCGGTCCCGACCGGTCGGCCGCGCCGAAGGGGGCGAGGAACAGGTCCATCCGCTCGGTCGAGATGCCCGGCGCGGTCCAGGCGCTGACCACCCGCTCGAGCACGTTCAGGTCGACGCCGGTCTCCTCGTAGGCTTCGCGGCGGGCGCCGTCCTCCGGGTCGCCCTCGTCGAGGATGCCCGCCGGGGTCTCGAGCATGTCCAGCGGGCCCTCGGCGAAGAACACCGGGGCGCGGAACTGCGAGACCAGGAGCGCGACGCGGCGCGTCGGATCGTAGGGCAGCACCGCCACCGCGCGACCGTGATCCTCGATCTCGCGGGTGATGCGGGTGCCGTCCGGCATCGTCACCTCGGCGACGAGGAACCGGGCCCAGCCGTCATGAACGAGGCGTGTCCCGCGGATGATGGGTACCATGCCTGTGGATCTTCCTGCCCGAGTCGCGTCGAGGCCGTTCTAGGCAGGCGATCGTTCAGGAATGAGGCGGCTTCGCGGAGTCTCCGGGGCAGGTGCCGGGGCCGCGGCGGATCGAGAACCGGGTCGCCGTGCCGATCCGGTCCCAGGCTTCGACGGTGTCGCCCTCCTCGCGCACGAGGTTCGGGATGTCGAGGCAGGCCAGCGGATCGGTGCAGGTCACCCGCAGCAGCGTGCCCGGCGGCAGGCGGCGCAGCGCCTTGCGCGTCCGCAGCACCGGAAGCGGGCACTTGAGGCCGGCGAGATCGAGGTCGATCGGTGGTGTGTCCGGCATGCGAGAACCCCGACGACGGGGCCGCCGTCGCCGGGGTCGATAGACGGAATCGATGCGGCTTGTCAGCCGGGCGAAGCGGCCGGCCGTGACCCTAGCGCGTGACGAGGAAGCGGTGCGGGTCGCCCGCCCGATTACGGGAACCGGCAATGGGTGAAGGCGGGGTCGACCGAGCGCTTCCACGATCCCTCGTAGTCGGCGAGGCGGTCCTCGGCATGCGAGCGCCCGGCCGCCACGATCGCCTCCAGCGGCTGCAGGTAGATCGTCTCGTCCCGTCCGGAGCCGTCGCGGCGGGCACGTGCCTTGAGGCCGGCCCGCGCGATGGCGAGCGCCTCGGCCGCGACCGCGCCCAGGCTGCGCCGCGCGACCGGCGTCGCGAGGCCCAGGCGCGGGACGGTGGCGCGCAGGGCCTCCCGGTCGGTGGCGCTCCAGCCCGAGACGAGGTCGAGGGCGGCATCGAGCGACGCCTCGTCGTAGAGCAGGCCGACCCAGAACGCGGCCTGCGCCGCGATCATGCCGGCATCGCCGACATCGGCGCCGCGCATCTCGAGGAAGCGCTTGAGCCGAACCTCGGGAAAGGCGGTGGAGGCGTGGTTGGCCCAGTCGGAGACCGTGGCGTACTCGCCCGGCAACTGGGCGAGCTTGCCGGCCATCAGGTCGCGGAACGAGGCGCCCGAGACGTCGTGGTAGGTGTCGCCGCGCTTGACGAAGTACATCGGCATGTCGAGCAGCCAGTCCACGTAGCCCTCGTAGCCGAAGCCTGCGTCGAAGGCGAAGCTGAGCATCCCGGTGCGGTCGGCGTCGGTGTCGCGCCAGATCTCGGAGCGTCGCGACAGGAAGCCGTTCGGCCGCCCGTCGGTGAAGGGCGAGTTGGCGAACAGGGCGGTCGCGACCGGCTGCAGCGCGAGCGAGGCGCGGAGCTTCCGCGTCATGTCGCTTTCCGACGCGAAGTCGACGTTGACCTGCACGGTGGCGGTGCGCAGCATCATGTCGAGGCCGAGCGATCCGACCTTCGGCATGTAGCCGGCCATGATCTTGTAGCGGCTCTTGGGCATCACCGGCGTCTCGGCCCGCAACCATTTCGGGCTCATGGCGAGGTCGAGGAAGCCGATGCCGAGGCTGTCCGCCACGCGCTTCGTCGCGGCCAGGTGCTCGTCGAGCTCGCGGGCGGTGGCGTGCACGTCGGCGACCGGCGCGCCCGAGAGTTCGAACTGCCCGCCGGGCTCGATCGAGATCGCGCCGCCTTCCGCAGCCGACAGGCCGATGACGTGGCCGGCATCGAGGATCGGCTCCCAGCCGGTCTCGCGGCCGACGCCTTCCAGCAGGGCGCGGATGCCGCGCTCGCCTTCATACGGCACCGGTTCGCGCGTCTCGACGTAGAAGGGAATCTTCTCGTGCTCGGTGCCGATCGCGAAGCTCTCGCGCGGCTTCTCGCCGGCCGCGAACCAGTCGATCAGTTCGACACGCGTGGTGAGCGGTGTCGTGTCGGACGTATCGCGCGCCATGCGCTGCCTCGCCGTGAAATCATGGGCTGAACTCGGGAAGCGCGCCGGCCGTCTGGAAAAGAGCGATGCGGTCGTGCCCCGTCGCCGGGATGGGTCGTCCATAATCCAGGGCGCCGGACCCGACAACGCGACCTTGAGCGCCCCTGCCCCGCTTCGACCGGCAATCGTCGGGCGTCGGAGGCGCCGCGCGCGGTCGATGTGCGCGGGCGCACGCCGACCGGGCTATCATCGCGCGTCGCCGAGCACGGCCTGGACCAGGGCGAGCGCCGCGACCGCGGCGGTGTCGGCCCGGAGGATGCGGGGCCCGAGGGAGAGCGCCACGGAGTTGGGCCGCGCCAGGATCGCCGCGCGCTCCTCCGGCGCGAACCCGCCCTCCGGGCCGATCAGCACTGCGAGCGGAACGGGGCCCGCCGGATCCGCGGCCCGGCGCAGGGCGGCGACGGGGTCGGCGATCGCGGCGTCCTCGTCGCAGAACACCAGCAGCCGCTCCGGCGCGAGGTCGGCGAGCGCCGCGGGCAGGCGCGCGGCTTCCATCAAGGCCGGCACGGCGAGGATGCCGCACTGCTCGGCCGCCTCGATCATGTTGGCGTGCAGGCGCTCGGTGTTGAGGCGGTCGCCTTGCGTGTAGCGTGTCAGGACCGGCCGGATCGTGCCCGCCCCCATCTCGACCGCCTTCTGGGCGAGGTAGTCGAGCCGCGCGCTCTTCAGGGGCGCGAACAGGTAGTGCAGGTCGGGCGGTGCGGTCTGGGGCCGTACTCGGTCGACGACGGTCAGATGCGCGCTCTTGCGCCCCGACGGCACCAGGCTCGCCCGCCACTCGCCGTCCCGCCCATTGAACAGCAGCACCGGGTCGTCCGGCTGCCGGCGCAGGACGTTGAGCAGATAGTTCGCCTGCGCCCGGTCCAGGGGAAGGTTCGCGCCCGCGAAGAGGTCGTGCGCCACGTGGAGACGGGGCGCGGTGAAGTCGTAGGCCGCCATCCGGGCTCCGTCGCGTGCGGGATCGCCGCTGTCAACGCCGGAGCGAGGCGGCGCCGATGTTGCCGAAACATCACGGGCGCGGGTTTTCGAAACGTTACCCCGCCATGTCGGAGCCGGCCCGTTTGCGGCTCGATTGACGCCACATTCCTATGGCGAAGCGGAGCCCGGACATTCCGGACCGGCCGTACCGCAGCGCGGCCGACCTCCGGCTCGAAGACGACATCCGTCGACGCTGCGCGCCATGCCGACGGCGCATCGCCTGCGACCGGGGCGGATCTCCAGGGAGACGAGACCATGCGCTACAAGACCTACGGACTGGCCGCCGCCCTCGTCGCGGGCAGCTTCCTGGCCAGCACGGCCGCCTTCGCTCAGTCCGCCGAATGCGGCGCGATCCAGACGACGCTGCAGACCCGCAAGGATCTCGTCGCCAAGGCGAACGTGGCGTCGAACGGAAAGAAGAAGATGACCCCGCAGGAGGCCTGCGCGCTGTTCGGCAAGCTGCAATCCAACGGCGTCGAGGGCATGAAGTGGATCGCCGCCAACAAGGAGTGGTGCTCGATCCCCGACTCGTTCGCGGAAGGCTTCAAGGCCGACCACTCGAAGGTGGTGGGCATCCGCACCAAGATCTGCGGCATCGCGGCCCAGGCGACCAAGATGGAGGCTCAGGCCCGCGCTCAGGCCCAGAACGGCGGCGGCGGCGGCCTCCTCGGCGGCCCCGGCTTGACCGGCCAGTTCAAGATGCCGCAGGGCGCGCTCTGAGGCGGATGCGACCCGCCTCCCACCCGTTCCTCATCCCGTCCGGGCCCCAGTCGTGAATGCCGCGAAGGCGGTGGAATCCCGCGTCGCCGACGCGGTGACCGGCCATTGGGTCGACCGGCTCGCCCCGCGGGCCGCCCGGCCTTACCTGCGCCTCGCCCGCATCGACCGGCCGATCGGCTGGTGGCTGCTGCTGCTGCCGTGCTGGTGGTCGACGGCGCTGGCCGCCACCCGCGCCGGCCTGCCCTGGCCCGATCCGCGCCACCTGCTGCTGTTCCTCGTCGGCGCGGTGGCGATGCGCGGGGCCGGCTCGACCTACAACGACATCGCCGATCGCGACCTCGACGCGCAGGTCGAGCGCACGCGCTCGCGGCCCCTGCCCTCGGGGCAGGTCGGCACGCGCGCCGCCGCCATCTTCCTCGCCGCCCAGGCGCTGGTCGGCTTCCTCGTTCTGATGCAGTTCGATGCGTTCGCCATCGGCGTCGGGCTGTGCTCGCTGATCCCCGTGGCGATCTACCCGTTCATGAAGCGGGTGATGTCGATGCCGCAGTTGGTGCTCGGCCTCGCCTTCTCCTGGGGGGCGCTGATGGGCTGGGCCGCCCTGCTCGACCAGCTCGCAGCACCGGCCTGGCTGCTCTACGCCGGCACGATCGCCTGGGTGGTCGGCTACGACACGATCTACGCGGTGCAGGACATCGAGGACGACGAGATCGCCGGCATCCGCTCGTCGGCGCGGTTCTTCGGCGGCCGGCTTCGGGTCGCCGTCGGGGCCTGCTACGGGGCGGCCGTGCTGCTGATCGGCGCGGCGGCCTACGGGGCCGGGGCGGGACTGCTCGGTTTCCTGGGCGTCGCCGCGTTCGCGGGCCATCTCGGCCGGCAGGTCTGGCGGCTCAAGGCGCGGGACGGGCGGGAGGCGCTGGCCCTGTTCCGCTCGAATCGCGGGGCCGGGCTGATCCTGTTCGCGGGGCTCGCCGCCGATACGATCAACCAGGGCTGGCCGGGCTGAGCGCTCACGAGCGGGCGATGATCTCGTTCTCGCCGCGGTGGATCTGCGGGCGGACCGGGAGGCGGCCGGTCTTGCGGCGCACGAGGAAGCGCGGGCGGCGGTCGCCGAGCGAGCCGTGCCGGCGCCGAATGCGGGTCTTGCCGAGCATCAGCCGGCCGACCTGCGCCGACACGGTGGCGAGCACGCCGTCCTCGCGCACGATCATCCGCGGCAAGCCGGTGCGGGCGGCGAGGTCCCGCCAGATCGCGACGACCTCCTCCTCGCAGAACGGCCCGAGACGGGCGACGACGGCGCCGGCGGCGTCGACGAGGCAGAGGTCGAACCGGTCCTCGCCGCAGCTCTCCGCCTCGTCGGTCGCGAAGGTGAGCGCGATGCCGGCGGCCTTGGACGTCGCGGTGGCGGCGCTGAACACCGGCAGCGGCGAGGCGTCGAAGGCGAAGCGCGCCGGCGCGGCGGCGTCGCGATCGAGGCGATCGGTCTCGGCAAGATGATCGGTCGGGTTCCGGTCCATGGTGTCGAACGTGATCATCTGCCCGCCGTCCATTTGCAAGTGGCGACCTGCTCGGGTCGTCCGTTATGCCAAGCAGATTGGCGTCTAACCTCCCCACGGTGCCTTAAGAGTGAGCGTTAAGCGATCGTGGACAGCGCGTTTGCGCTCGGAATGCTCAACGGTTCCTTGCCGCGATCGATGAAAACCGCCGGTTCCGCGCTGCGGCCTCGCGATCCTTGTGGCGCTTCGGGGCAGACCCTACAACGGTTCGGTCGCGCGCTCCGGCGCGCCGCCCCCCTGTCGCGATCGGGACCATCCGCACGTCGCATCGGCGCGCGGGTCGGCGCGAGCCGCGATGCCGATCCCCTCCCCCGTCGCCGGACACGGACCGCCATGACCGATACGATCTCAGCGGACTTCGTGCACGCCCTGATGCCGGACCTGCGCGAGGCGCTTCGCGAGGCGGCCTCCCTCGCCCTGCCCTTCTTCCGCGCCGGCAGCCAGACCTCGGCGAAGATCTGGTCGAAGGCCGGCGGCTCGCCGGTGACGGAAGCCGACGTCGCCGTCGACACCTTCCTGAAGATCCGCCTGAGCCAGATCGTGCCGGCGGCGGCGTGGCTGTCCGAAGAGACGGCCGACGACGCCGTGCGGATCGGTCACGACCTCGTCTGGATCGTCGACCCGATCGACGGGACCCGCGCCTTCCTGTCCGGGCATCGGGACTGGTCGATCGCGGTGGCGCTGCTGAAGGCCGGCGAGCCCGTGATCGGCTTCGTGAACGCGCCGGCGCTCGGGCACGATTACGAGGCGATCCACGGGCGGGGCGCGACGCGCAACGGCGAGCCGATCGGCGCGCGGCAGGGCGTCGCGCTAGCGACGGCCCGCGTCACCGGCCCGAAGCCGATGATCGACCGGCTGGGGCGTGGCGTCTCGCGCGATCTGGGGGACGCCGCCTTCGAGCGCATCGACCGGATTCCGTCGCTGGCCCTGCGCGTGGCCCGCGTCGCCGAAGGCTCGGTCGATGTCGGGCTGGTCTCCTCGGATGCCCGCGACTGGGATCTCGCGGCGGCCGACCTGATCTTGCGCGAGGCGGGCGGCTCCGTCTGCGACATGTCCGGCGTCGCGACCGTCTACAACCGGACCGATCCGGTGCATGGCGAGTTGGTCGCGCTGCCGAACGACCTGCGCGACGTCGTCGTGTCGGCCTGGGACCGGGGCCGGTCGTGACGATCTCGCGAGCTTGAGCCGCCCTGAAACGAAGAAGAGCCGATCCCGCATCTGCAGGATCGGCTCGGCGCGGTCAGGCGTGGGCGGCTTCGCGAAGGGCCAGAGCGGCCGGCGCGAGCCCGAGGCGGTCGGCGAGATGCCAGCGCAACTCTCGGGGCGAATGATAATTGTAGGATCGATCGATGAGGTGGGAGAGGTCGAGGGTCGGGGCGTCCGACGTCGCGCTCTGCTTGATGCACCCCACCTTGAAGGTCGCCGAATCCGTGACGGGCGACCGGACGCTACGGCGTCGGGTGTATTCGAACAACATGGTGTGTTTGATTGTCTTCCGATGTGACCGGGTTTGCTCCGCCACGCGGCGGGCCCGGCTCTGTTTCTGTGGTGTTGCGATTAAGATTGCGTTTACCTTGACCGTCCGGCGCGGCCGCTCCCGGAGGATGGCAGCGTCGGATGGTTTCGACCGTGTTCACGGCCGCGTGGATGGGAGACCGATGGCCTCAGGCAGCCTGGAGGTTGCCGGCGGCGTCCTTGCCGCTGCGCTTGTCGGTCAGGATCTCGTAAGACACCTTCTGACCCTCGATCAGGTTGCGCATGCCGGCGCGCTCGACGGCGGAGATGTGGACGAACACGTCCTTGCCGCCGTCATCCGGCTGGATGAAGCCGTAGCCCTTGGTCTCGTTGAACCACTTCACGGTACCGGTATTCACGTAGAGAACCTCGTATCGACGATGGGTCGAGCCCTCGCGCTCGTGAAAGCGCGAACGGATCGACTGACTTCTAAGTCTGGTATGGGTGGCAGGGCGTCGGGCAAGGAACCCGTAACCGGCGTCCGTCCCAGGGTTTGGGCCCCCCACAACCCTATCTAAGGGCTCCCTGCGGCCGCAACAAGGCAGGGATGCAGGTTCTCGGCGTGCCCGGACAAAAGCGGAGGCCCGGCGGCTGGGATTTTCGCGGGCCCCAGTGCATATAAGGGTTCGCGCTCAGGCTTTTAGGCGATCCATGGCAGGTATCTCGGTTTCGTTGGAAGGGGCCAACATCCAGCTCTCCTTCCAGAAGGACGATCAGGCGACCGCCGTGGTGATGGATGCCCGCGCCGCCCGCGCCCTCGTGCGCGCCGTCGGGCAACTGCTCACCGCCATCGACGAACCCGAGGAGCCCGACATGGCCGAGGAGATGGGCGACGAGGAGATCGCGATGCTCGACGTGACCTCCTCCGCGATCGAGATCGGCACCGACGACCAGGGCCAGGCCGTCGTCGCGCTCCAGGCCGGCGCCCTGCCGCCGTTCCAGCTGCGCCTGACCGACGAGGAGGCCCGTCACGTGGCGACGAGCCTCTCCGAGATCCTCGCGGCCCCGCGCGACGTGCGGGCGTCGCACGGCGGCCATTGATCCGTTCCTACATCCTGACGCCGGGATCGGTCGGGGCGCCGGGAAACACGTCCGGCTCCGAGCCGGGGCCGCCGGGCTCGTCGATGCCGGGATCGTTCACCGGATAGGGCGTGCGCGGCCCGGTCGGCCCGATATCGGGCATCTCGTCCGGCGGGACGGGCGGTGGAAGGTCCCCGGGGGTCGGATCGGGGGTCGGAAGGCCGGGATTGGCCATGCGCTGCCTCGTGCAGTTGGGAATGAGCTAGCCAACGGATCGCCTGCGCGAGGGTTCCGCGCATTCCTGGGTTGCCGGATCGTCGGGGAACTGCGGGGAGACGTCCCGGTTTGCCGGCCGACGTCATCCATCGGAGCGAACCGCCATGCCCGACATCAAGCAAGCCAAGGTCCTGATCCTCGCCACCGACGGGTTCGCGGAGACCGAGCTCACCGTCCCGAAGGCCAAGCTGCGGCAGGCCGGCGCGACGGTCCACGTCGCGTCGCCGAAATCGCGCGAGAAGCCGGAATCGATCCGCGGCTGGGACAAGACCGATTGGGGCAAGAACGTCGCAGTCGACCTCGACCTCGAGACCGTCGATCCGTCTGCCTACGACGCCCTCGTCCTGCCCGGCGGCCAGATCAACCCGGACAAGCTCCGCCTCGAGCCGAAGGCGTTGGAGGTGATCAAGGCCTTCGTGACCTCGGGAAAGGTCGTCGCCGCGATCTGCCACGCGCCGTGGCTGCTGATCGAGGTCGGCGCGGCGAAGGGCCGTGACCTGACCTCGTTCTCCTCGATCCGCACCGACGTGATCAATGCCGGCGCCCGTTGGCACGACCGCGAGGTCGTGACCGACCACGGCATCGTCACCAGCCGGAATCCCGGCGATCTCGATGCGTTCTCGGCGAAGATCATCGAGGAGATCGCCGAAGGGCGGCACGAGCCCCGCTCCCTCGCCGCCTGATCGCGCGACGAGATCATGGAAGGCCGCCTGCCCTCTCGGCGGGCGGCCTTTTCTTCGAATGGAAGCCTCGTGCGCCGCTCAGCGCTTGGCGACGACGGCCTTCTGCGCCTTCGGCTTCAGGCCGGTGGTGCTGGCGATCAGCGCCGAGAGGTGATCCTGGTCGAGGTCCGCGGCCGCCTTCTGCGCCGGCTGGGCGGCGACGCGCTCGGGCTTGCGCGGCTCGATCGACCCGGTGGTCACCGGATCGGGCAGGCTCGCCAGAACCTGAGTGCTCGGCGCCGGATCGCGCTGGACCCGCAGCGCCCAATGGGCGGCGGTGGACAGCGCCGCGATCGCCAGGATCGCCTTGACGCCGCTGGTGAGGAACCCCCGCATGATGGTCAAGCCCGACAAAACGCAGTGACACGCGACCGGTTCCCCGGCCCATTGCCACTGTTGCCGATGAGCGTGAACGAAATCCGAAGGTCGGCACCGGCTGCCGTCCCGGAACGGGGCGAAACTTGTGTGGGCCATGCGCCGGGTCCGCGGTTCCTGTTCCCCGCGCCTCCGACACGCCTGCAGCACCCCGGCCCACCAGGATTCACAGGAGCGGTCCAGAGAACTGGTCCGGGCCGCCCCGTCACTGCCGACCCCGCGTCCATGCAGGCCCGAGCGGGCTCGCGAAACCTTCAGGCGCATCGGCCGCGGGGACCGCCGATGTAGGTGAAGTGCAAAGAGCCGGCAACCGATGGTCAGGACGATCCGCGCGTCCGCGACGATCCGCCTGCCGCTTCGGCGAAGGCGAGGAGCGTGGCGACGTCGTCCTCGCCCTCGGGCGTCGCGAGATGCGCGAAGGTCTCGGCCGCTCCGGCGAAGATCGCGCCGCCGGCTGGGTCCGGCGCCAGGAAGTCGACGATCTCGTGCATTTCCGCGACCCATCGGTAGGCCTTCGGCATCATGTCGGGAAACCCGCCGGCGAAGCGGGCGAGCAGCTCCGGCTCGCTCTCCGCCAGCTCCGCCCGCAGCGCGTCGGCGGCGCCCGCGCGCTCTGCGCCGAGGACGATCGCCGCGGCCACCGCCTTCAGGCCCTTGTTGATGCCGGCATAGGCCATCTTCAGGGTGGACGCCGCTCCGACGCCACCCGCGCAGGCCCGCATGTCGAGGCCGCATGCGCGCAGGGCCATCAGCGGCGCGAGATCGTCGCCGGCGACGTAGACCCGCGGCCCCTTCGCGCCGGGTTCGGGCGGGAGCCCGAGGATCGCACCATCGAGGAACGGTGCGCCCGTGCCCGCGATGATCGCGGCGATGCCGTGCACCGTCGCCGGCGACACCGCATTGCAATCGACGTAGACCGGCTTTTTCGGCTGAGCCGTCAGGCTCGGGGCGAGGTGGGCCGCGAGGCCGGCGGCATCGGCCGGCGGCACGATCGACAGGATCAGGTCGGCCGCGGCGATCTCCGCATCGTCGGCGTGGCTCATGCCGGCGGCCCGGGCGCGGTCGCGGGTCCCGGCGCTCCGTCCCGTCAGCGATGTCAGGACGCGGACGCCGTTCTCGGTGAGGCGGCGGGCGACCGCGCTTCCCATGGCGCCCGGGGCGATGACGGCGATGGTCGGCATCGCATCACCTCAAGCCATGGCCCGAACCACAGGGACGATCCGCGGCGGATCCGTATCGAAGTGGCGGGCACCCGATGGTGCCCGCCGTCGTCGTGCTAGCGCAGCGAGCCGCAGAAGCGCTGGATGCGGTTGCACGCTTCCTCCAGCGTCTTGGTCGAGGTGGCGTAGGAGATGCGCAGGTTCGGGCCGAGGCCGAAGGCCGAGCCGTGCACGGCGGCGACGCCCTCCGCCTGCAGCAGCTCGGTCACGAAGTCCTCGTCGGTGGCGATGGTCTTGCCTGACGGGGTCGTGCGCCCGATCGTCTCGGCGCAGGACGGGTAGACGTAGAACGCGCCCTCCGGCGTCGGGCATTGCAGGCCCTTGGTCTGGTTCAGCATCGAGACCACGAGGTCGCGCCGCTCCTGGAACGCCGCCTTGAATTGCGCGAGGTGCGCCTGCGTGCCGTCGAGCGCGGCCACCGCCGCCCATTGCGAGATCGAGGACGCGCCCGAGGTCTGCTGGCCCTGGACGAAGTCCATCGCCTTGATCAGCTTTTCCGGGCCGGCGGCGTAGCCGATGCGCCAGCCCGTCATCGCGTAGGCCTTCGAGACGCCGTTCATGGTCAGCGTGCGCTCGTAGAGGCCGGGCTCGATCTGCGCCGGGGTGACGAATTCGAAGTCACCGTAGGTCAGGTGTTCGTACATGTCGTCGGTGAGCACCCAGACGTGCGGGTAGCGCATCAGCACGTCGGTGATCTTCTTCAGCTCGGCATGGCTGTAGGCGGCGCCCGAGGGATTCGACGGTGAGTTGAGGATGATCCACTTGGTCTTCGGCGTCAGGACCCGCTCCAGCTCCTCGGGCTGGAGCTTGAAGTCGTGCGCCATGTCGGTCTCGGCGAAGACCGGCGTGCCGCCGCAGAGCACCACCATCTCCGGGTAGGACACCCAGTAGGGGCGCGGGATCACGACCTCGTCGCCGGGGTTCAGCGTCGCCAGCAGCGCGTTGTAGATCACGTGCTTGCCGCCGGTGCCGACGATGGTCTGGGAGACCTTGTAGTCGAGCCCGTTCTCCCGCTTGAACTTCTTCACGATCGCTTCGCGCAGCGGCACGATGCCCGACACCGGCGGATACTTGGTCTCGCCCCGGGCGATCGCCTCGATCGCGGCCTGCTTGATGTGCTCGGGCGTGTCGAAGTCGGGCTCGCCGACCGACAGGCTGATCACGTCCATGCCGCCGGCTTTCAGGTCGCGCGCCTTCTGCGTCATCGCGATCGTCGCGGATGGTTTTACGCGCGAGAGGGCGTCGGCGAGAAAGCCCATGGTCGGGTGCTCCGGTTTTCATGCAGGTTTCGCCGTCCCGTGACGGCGGCGGGACCGTAGTCGCGGCTCCTGGGACGAGCAAGGCGCCGGCTCGGGGTTCGCCGGCAAACGTCACGCACAGGGTGCAGGGCTCGTGCTCGACCGCCGCCTCGACGGCGGCTTCCGGCGACACCATCTCCTGGCGATGGCAACGCTCTCCGTCCTCGACCTGTCGTTCGTCGGTTCCGGCTCCAGCCCGGCTCAGGCGCTGCGCGACTCCCTCGACCTCGCCCGCCACGTCGACCGCCTCGGCTACGGGAGATACTGGCTCGCCGAGCACCATGCCCTGCCCTCGGTCGCGAGCCCGGCCCCCGACATCATGGTCGGCCAGATCGCGGCCGCGACCCGGACGATCCGGGTCGGCTCGGGCGGGATCATGCTGCCGAACCACGCGCCGCTGATGGTCGCCGAGCGCTTCAAGGTGCTGGAGGCGCTGTTTCCCGGGCGGATCGACCTCGGCCTAGGGCGCGCGCCCGGCACCGACGGCATCACCGCCCAGGCGTTGCGCCGGCGCGAGGCGCCGCGCGGCGGCGACGACTTCCTCGAGCGGCTGCAGGAGCTGATGCTGTGGGAGACCGGCGGCTTCCCCGAGGGCCATCCGTTCAACACCGTGACCGTGATGCCGGCCGGCGTGCCGCTGCCACCGATCTTCCTGCTCGGGTCGTCCGACTACAGCGCGCATCTGTCCGCACGCCTCGGGCTCGGCTTCGCCTTCGCGCAGCACTTCGCCTCATTCGACGCGCGTGGCCCGATGCTCGACTATCGCCGCGGCTTCCAGCCCTCGCGGTGGGGCACCCGGCCCCATGCGATCCTCGCGGTCGCGGCCGTCTGCGCCGAGACCGAGGCGCAGGCCGAGCGCCTGGCGCTCAGCACCCAGCTGGCGACGCTCCGGCGCGAGCACGGCGAGTACGCTCCGATCCCGACGCTTACCGAGGCCGAAGCCTATCCCTACAGCGATGCCGAGCGCGCCCGCATCGCCCGCGGCCGAGACCGGTTGCATGTCGGCACGCCGGAGACTGTGCGCGCCCTGCTCTCGGGCCTCGCCGAGGCGACGCAGGCCGACGAGATCATGGTGGTCTGCGCCGTTCCCGATCAGGAGGCCCGGCGGCGCTCCTACAGCCTGCTGGCGCAGGCCTGGGGACTCGCCGAGACGGCCGCGGCAGCGTGAATCGCCGGACGACATCCTGACCAGCCTGTCGCCTCGACCGGTCCCGGGCTCCTGACATCGATCCGGGATCGGCGCATCCTGGCGGTCTCGACGCGGCTTCGCGGCGTCGGGCACGCGGATGGCCCGTCGAAGGGCCACCACCCAGGCATCGACGATCTCGGGAGGAGAGAACGATGGGCGATCGACGCGATTTCCTGAAGGCGACGGCCGGTCTCGCGGCCACCGCCATGGCCGCCCCGGTCGCGGCACGGGCCGCGGAGAAGGGGCCGCCCGCGCCGACTGCCTTCGGCATGCCGCGCGACATGATCCTAATCAACCTGCGCCGCGACGGCGGCTACGGCCTCGGCCTGAAGACCCCGGACGGCGTGCTCGACGTCGCCGCCGCCGGGAAGGCGGTCGGCCTGCCGGTGCCGGCCGACATGGACGACCTTCTGCAGAACGGGAAGGGCCCGATGCTGCGCGCGGTGATCGATGCGGTCGAGGCGGCCCCCGACCCGCGGCTGACGATCCCCGAGGACCGGATCGCCTACGCGCCGCTGGTCACCCGGCCGGAAAAGATCATCATGATGGGATTCAACTATCGCAAGCACGCCGAGGAGACGGGAACGCCGCCGCCGAAGGACCCGCCGCTGTTCAACAAGTACAACAACACGCTCAACCATCACGGCGGCACGATCCGGCTGCCGACGCAGGCGGCGCGCGAGTTCGACTACGAGACCGAGCTGGTGATCGTCTTCGGCCGGGAATGCCGCGACGTCTCGGAGGCCGACGCGCTCGACTACGTCGCCGGCTACGCCACCGGCAACGACTTCAGCGCCCGCGACCTGCAGACGCTGACCTCGCAGTTCATGATCGGCAAGACCTCGGACGGGTTCGCTCCGCTCGGGCCCTACCTCGTCACCGCCGACCGCGTGCCCGACCCGAACAATCTGCGCCTGGTGACCAAGGTCAACGGCGCGGTGCGGCAGGACTGGACGACCGCGGACATGATCTTCAACTGCCGCCAGCTGATCAGCTTCGCCTCGAAGGTGATGACCATCAAGCCGGGCGACGTCTTCTACACCGGCACGCCGCAGGGGGTGATCTTCGGCGAGAAGATCCCGCGGGCGGAGCGGCAATGGCTGAAGCCGGGCGACGTCATCGTGTCGAGCCTCGAAGGGCTGGGCGAGCTGCAGTTCAGCCTGGTCTGACCGGCGTTCGGAAATACCTATCCGCCCGCTCTCATCGGTCCACACCGCTTGCGGGAACGACGTGGCTCCGTACCGGCAACCGAGGGATCGCGCGGATCACCGCGCGGTCCTTTCTGTCGTCTAGGGCCGAGGCCGCCGCGTCTCAGCCGCCGAACAACCCGCGCAGGCGGCTGAGGAAGCCGCCGGTCGGGGTCGTCGCGGCGGCGGCAGCGCTCGTCGGCGCGGCCGCGGCCGCCCGCGTCGGCGCCTGAACCAGCCCCAAAGCCGCCGTGTCCGTGCTCTCGCGATCGATCAGGATCAGGCCGCCGGTGTCGCGGGTCTCCGCGTAGGGGTCGAACGGCACCGCGCGGTCGAGCTTGAGCGTGACGTCGGCGATGTCGTTGGCGACGAGCTTCTCCGCCGAGCCGGGCTGCCCGGTCTCGGGGTCGATGCGGTTGCGGATGCGGTCCACCACGGCGTTGGCCGTGACGGTGCCGACCTTGGCGAGCAGCGCCGTGCCGGGGGCGAGCTCGGTCTCGGCGGCCCAGAACAGGCGCACGTCGAGGGTGTCGGAGACCTGCATCGGATGCGAGGCGGCGGCGATGACGCTTCCGCGCGAGGCGTCGACCTCGTCGGCGAGCACCAGGGTGACCGACTGGCCCTCCTGGGCGCTGGCGAGATCGCCGTCCGGGCCGACGATCCGCGCCACCGTGGAGGTGCGCGCAGACGGGGCGATCGCCACCGCGTCGCCCGGCTTCACCGTGCCGGCGGCGATGAGGCCCGAGAACCCGCGGAACTCAGAGTTCGGCCGGTTGACCCACTGCACCGCCATGCGGAACGGCGCGGCCAGCGCCTCCTCGTGCACCGGCACGCTCTCGAGATAGGCCAGCAGCGGGCCGCCCTGGTACCACGGCGCGGAGACCGCCGGCAGCACGACGTTGTCGCCGTTCTTGGCCGAGAGCGGGATCGCCCGGACCTCGACGAAGCCGAAATCGCGCGTGAAGGCGGAGAAGCCCGCCACCAGCCCGTCGAAGGTGGCCTGCGACCAGCCGACGAGGTCCATCTTGTTGATGGCGAGCACGACGCGGCGGATGCCGAGCATCGAGACCAGCAGGGCATGGCGCCGGGTCTGGCGGGTCAGGCCCTGGCGGGCGTCGACCAGGATCACCGCCACGTCGGCGGTCGAGGCGCCGGTGGCCATGTTGCGGGTGTACTGCTCGTGGCCGGGCGTGTCGGCGACGATGAACGAGCGCTTGTCGGTGGAGAAGAACCGATAGGCGACGTCGATGGTGATGCCCTGCTCGCGCTCGGCCTGGAGGCCGTCGACGAGAAGCGCCAGGTCGACCTCCTGCCCTTGCGTGCCGTGCTTCTTCGAATCGCGCTGGAGCGCGGTGATCTGGTCGTCGAAGATCTGCTTGGTGTCGTGCAGCAGGCGGCCGATCAGCGTCGACTTGCCGTCGTCCACCGAGCCGCAGGCGATGAAGCGCAGGACTTCCTTGCTCTGATGCGCGGCCAGGAACGACGCGTAGCCGAACTCGGGGGCGTCGAACGCGTCCTTGGAGGGGTGGACCGTCATCAGAAGTAGCCTTCCTGCTTCTTGCGCTCCATGGCGCCGGCGCCGTCCTTGTCGATCACCCGGCCCTGCCGCTCCGAGGTGCGGGCGGCCAGCGTCTCGCCGATGATCGCCGGCAGCGTGTCGGCGCCGCTCTCGACCGCGCCGGTGAGCGGATAGTCGCCGAGCGTGCGGAAGCGGACCTTGCGCAAGGTCGGCGTCTCGCCGGGCTCCAGCGGCAGGCGGTCGTCGTCGACCATGATCAGCTGCCCGTCGCGCTCGACCACCGGCCGCGGCTCTGCGAAGTAGAGCGGCACGATCGGGATCCGCTCCTGCTCGATGTAGAGCCAGATATCGAGCTCGGTCCAATTGGAGAGCGGGAAGATGCGCAGGCTCTCGCCGCGCTTCTTGCGCAGGTTGTAGAGGTGCCAGGGCTCGGCCCGCTGGCGCTTCGGGTCCCAGCGGTGCTGGGCCGTGCGCAGGGAGACGATCCGCTCCTTGGCGCGCGAGGCCTCCTCGTCGCGGCGGGCACCGCCGAAGGCCGCGTCGAACTTGTGCTTGTCGAGCGCCTGCCGCAGCGCCTGCGTCTTCATCACGTCGGTGTGGACTTCCGAGCCGTGGCTGATCGGGCCGACGCCGCGGGCGAGCCCGTCCTGGTTGGTGTGGACGATCAGGTCGAGGCCGAGCTCCTTCGCGCGGGCGTCGCGGAAGGCGATCATCTCGCGGAACTTCCAGGTCGTGTCGATGTGCATCAGCGGGAACGGCAGGCGGCCGGGGGCGAACGCCTTCAGCGCCAGGTGCAGCAGCACCGACGAATCCTTGCCGATCGAGTAGAGCATCACCGGGTTCTCGGTCTCGGCGACCGTCTCCCGGAAGATGTGGATGCTCTCGGCTTCCAGACGCTGCAGGTGCGTGAGGCGGCTGCCGGCTTGCGCCTGGATCGCGGGTGCGGCGCTCATCGGGCCATCTCCGGTCTGTGGGATTGCGTGGTCTCGAATGCCGCGGCTTCCTCGCCGGGCGCGACGTCGGCCTCGGGCACGTGGACGTGCAGGCCGCATTCCTTCTTGGATTCCTGCTCCCACCACCAGCGGCCGGCACGCTCGGGCTCGCCGACGCGGACGGCACGGGTGCATGGGGCGCAGCCGATCGAGGGGAAGCCGCGATCGTGCAGCACGTTGTAGGGCACGTAGTTGTCGCGCACGAAACGGTCGACGTCCTCGCGCGTCCAGTCGGCCAGCGGGTTGAGCTTGATCAGGTCGCGGCTCTCGTCGAACTCGGCGAGCGGCGTGTCGGCACGGTTGGCGGACTGGCCGGCGCGCAGGCCGGTGAGCCAGCCGGCCGCCCCGTCGAGGGCGCGGCCCAGCGGCTCGACCTTGCGGAAGCCGCAGCAGGCCTGCCGCGCCTCGATCGAATGGCGGAAGCCGTTGATGCCGGATTCGCGCACGAACGCTTCCTCGGATCGCCGCTCGGGGGCGTAGGCGCGGATGCGGATGCCGTAAGCCGATTCCGTCTCCGCCCAGACGTCGTAGGTCTCGGGATAGAGCCGCCCCGTATCCAGGGTGACGATCTCGGTCCGGCCCTTGGCCATCGCGAGCGCGTGCGTCAGCGCCTGATCCTCGATGCCGAGGCTCGTGGTGAAGACGAGGCGTCCGGGGATCGTCGCCTCGATCAGCGCGATCCGCCCCTTGAGGTCGAGGGGCTTGAGCTGGGCGGCGAGATCGGCCGCCGCCTGGGGGGTGGGAAGGGTCATCGCCTGTTCGTTCGCGGGCCGGGTCGTGCCAGGGGCACTGGTTGTTCCCTGAGATGTTCGCTATAACGAACGGTGTCAAGGCGCCGCCGCGAGGCCCGGATGCCCTGCGCTGCGATGCAGTAAGCCCTGGCAACACGCCGCAATCGGGATCGGTTGCGCGGAAATGGAAGTTCCTTCTCATGGGCGCCCTGCATGGGCCGCATGGCGAAGCGACGTCGAGATGCGAGGTTGGCCGTGGATTCGATCGATCTGAAGATCCTGGCGCTGCTGCAGACGGACGCGACCCTGTCGATCGCCGCGATCGGCGAGCGGGTCGGCCTGTCGCAGACCCCGTGCTGGAAGCGCATCCAGCGCCTTGAGGCCGACGGGGTGATCGACCGCCGCGTCGCCGTGCTCGATCCGGTCAAGCTCGGCCTCGGGCTCACCGTGTTCGTTTCGATCGAGACCGCCGACCATTCGCGCGAGTGGCTGGAGCGATTCGCCGGCACCGTCTCGGCGATGCCCGAGGTGCTGGAATTCTACCGCATGGCCGGCGACGTCGATTACATGCTCCGCGTCGTCGTGGCCGACATGAGCGCCTACGACACGTTCTATAAGCGCCTGATCGCGACGCTGCCGTTGAAGAACGTCACCTCGCGCTTCGCGATGGAGAAGGTGAAGTCGACGACGGCCCTGCCGCTGCCCGCGCCACCGACGAACGGCCGCCAGATCCAGGGATTGCCGCCGACCCTCGTGGCGGTCGGAGAATAAAGTTCTTTTTTGCGCCGCAACGACGATCGACTCCTTCTCCTAATCAAGCGTTCTGTAAAACGGACGTTTTCCCGTTGACAGGGGCCTTCCGCCCCACGACATGGTCTTCCGATGTCACGCCAAAGCCTTCTTCCCCGCACCGCGCCGTTCGGCGACAGCGAGCGGGCCAGCCTCGACGCCGTGCTCGGCAGCGCCACCGCGATCCAGCGCGCCTGGCTCGCCGGCTTCCTCGCCGGGATCGACGCGGCCGGCGGGCAGCCTGCGGCGGCACCGGCCGCTCCGCCGAAGGCCGCCGAGCCGCTGACGATCATCTACGCCAGCGAATCCGGCAACTGCGAGGCCCTGGCCGGCACCGTCGCCAAGCTCGCGCGCAAGCAGGGCTTCAAGCCGAAGGTCATCGACTTCGCCGACCTCGACCTCGCCGTGCTGCCGAAGGCCGGCAAGCTCGTCGCCATCGCCGCGACCTGGGGCGAAGGCGAGCCGCCCGCCCGCGCGACCCACACCTACAACGCCCTGATGGGCGACGGCGCTCCGCGCCTCGACGGCGTCGAGTTCGCGGTGCTCGCGCTCGGCGACACCTCCTACGCCGAGTTCTGCGCCATCGGTAAGGCGCTCGACGCGCGCTTCGAGGCGCTGGGCGGCAAGCGGGCGGCCGAGCGCGCCGACCTCGACCTCGACTACGAGACGCCGGCCGCCGCCTGGATCAAGGACACGCTGAAGGCGCTGGCGCCAGCCCCGGTCGCCGCCGACAACGTCGTGGCGGTCGACTTCGCCCGCGCCACGGCTGCCGAGGACGAGGATGCCGAGCCGAGCCGCGAGCCGGTCGTGGTCGAGGTGGTCGAGCACGTGAACCTCAACTCGTCGCGCTCGGACAAGGAGACGATCCACCTCGCGCTGGCCTTCGAGGACGGCGCGCCCGCCTACGAGCCCGGCGACTCGCTCGAGATCTACCCGGAGAACGACCCGGCCCTGGTCGAGGAGATCCTGAAGGCGACCGGCCTGACCGGCGACGAGGCCCTGCGCCGCTCGCTGCTCGCCGAGCGCGACATCACCACCCTCTCGGCCGCCACGGTCGAGCGCTTCGTTAAGGCGACCGGGCACGACGAGGCCAAGCGGCTGATCGAGAGCGGCGAGGTCCGCGCCTGGATCGAGGGCCGCCACCTCATCGACCTGATCGAGACCTACCCGGCGGCCCTGACCGCCGAGCATCTCGGCGGCATCACCCGTCCGCTGCCGCCGCGCGCCTACTCGATCGCCTCCTCGCGCAAGGAAGTCGGCGACGAGGTCCACCTCGTGATCGCCGCCGTGCGCTACGAGACCCACGGCCGGGCGCGGACCGGAGTCGCCTCGACCCACGTCGCCGACCGGATGTCGGACGGCGCCAAGCTCCGGGTCCGCCTGAAGCCGAACCGCCACTTCCGCCTGCCCGCCGACCCGGCGACCGACATCATCATGGTCGGGCCCGGCACCGGCGTCGCCCCGTTCCGCGCCTTCGTGCAGGAGCGCCGCGCGGTCGAGGCCACCGGCCGCTCCTGGCTGTTCTTCGGCGACCGGCACTTCATCCACGATTTCCTGTACCAGCTCGAATGGCAGGAGGCGCTGGAGGACCGCTCGCTCACCAAGATCGACGTGGCGTTCTCGCGCGACCAGCCGGAGAAGCTCTACGTGCAGCACCGCATCGACCAGCATCGCGAGGAGCTGGTGGAGTGGCTGGAGGGCGGCGCGCACCTCTACGTCTGCGGCGACGCCAAGGCGATGGCCAAGGACGTCCGCGTCGCGGTCGAGAACGCCTACGCGGCGGTGAAGGGCCTGAGTGCCGACGATGCCGCAGCGGCGGTGTCGGCCCTTGAGCGCGCCGGCCGTTACCAGCAGGACGTGTACTGAGATGCACCGGCCCTCCCCCGCTGCGGGGGAGGGTGGCCCCTGCCTCGGCAGGGGTCGGGAGAGGGGCCCCCCCTTTCCGGAGATGTCGCTCCCCTCTCCCGACCCGCATCGCGGGCCACCCTCTCCCGCAGAGGGAAGAGGGATCGGCGACCCCAGAGATTTGCGAGAACGAAGTCGGATCACCGCCATGGACGACCACAAGCCTGCTTCCGAGCGCGTCTACGAGACCCCGCCGACCGGCCGCCCGATCGACGAGGCGGAGGCCGCGCGGGCGGCGGGGCTCGCGCACAACGAGCACCTGAAGATCGCCAGCGGCTATCTCCGCGGCGGTCTCGCCGACGGGCTGCTCAAGCACGCCACCGGCGCGATCTCCGACGATGACGGCCAGCTCGTGAAGTTCCACGGGATGTACCTGCAAGACGATCGCGACCTGCGCCCGGAGCGGACCAAGAAGAAGCTCGACAAGGCCTACGCCTTCATGATCCGCCTGCGCATCGCCGGCGGCGTCATCAGCCCGAAGCAGTGGCTCGCGCTGGACGACATCGCCACGACCTATGCCGGCGACGCGATCCGCGCGACGACGCGCCAGACCTTCCAGTATCACGGCGTGATCAAGTCGAACCTCAAGCGCACCATGGCGGCGATCGACGCCGCGCTGCTCGACACCATCGCCGCCTGCGGCGACGTCAACCGCAACGTCATGGCCGCGACCAACCCGGCCCAGACCCACGCGCACGCCGCGGCCTACGAGCTGGCCAAGGACATCTCCGATTCGCTGCTGCCGCGGACCAATGCCTGGCGCGAGATCTGGCTCGACGGCGAGAAGGTCGTCGGCGGCGAGGAGGAGTTCGAGCCGGTCTACGGCAAGACCTACCTGCCGCGGAAGTTCAAGATCGTCGTCGCGGTGCCGCCCTCGAACGAGGTCGACGTGTTCGCGCACGACCTCGGCTTCATCGCGATCCTCGACAAGGCCAACAAGCTCACCGGCTGGAACGTCACCGTCGGCGGCGGCATGGGCATGACCCACGGCGAGCCGGACACTTTCCCGCGCACCGCCGACCTGATGCTGTTCTGCAAGCCGGACGAGGCGGTGAAGGTCGCCGAAGCGGTGATGACGGTGCAGCGCGACTGGGGCAACCGCACCAACCGCAAGAACGCCCGGCTCAAGTACACGATCGAGCGCTACGGCCTGAAGGCGTTTCGCGCCGAGGTCGAGAAGCGCGTCGGCAAGGCCTTCGCCGACCCGAAGCCGTTCACCTTCACCGGTAACGGCGACCGCTACGGTTGGACCGAAGGCGACGACGGCCGCCATCACCTGACGCTGTACGTGCCGTCGGGCCGGATCAAGGATTACGAGGACGGCCCCAAGTTCCTGAGCGGCCTGCGCCGGATCGCCACCGAGCACGAGGGCGACTTCCGCCTCACCGGCAACCAGAACGTGATCATCGCCAACGTGCCCTCCGAGAAGCGGGCGGCGATCGAGGCGCTGGTCGACGAATACGGCCTGACCAAGGGCGCCGGCGCCCTGCGGCGCAATTCGATCGCCTGCGTCGCGCTGCCGACCTGCGGCCTCGCCCTGGCCGAGAGCGAGCGCTACCTGCCCGACCTGATGACCGAGCTGGAGGCGAGCCTCGCCCGCCACGGCCTGCAGGACGACGAGATCACGATCCGCTCGACCGGCTGCCCGAACGGCTGCGCCCGCCCGTTCATCGCCGAGATCGGCCTCGTCGGCCGCGGCCCCGAGCGCTACCACCTCTACCTCGGCGCCGCCTTCGACGGCTCGCGGCTGGGCAAGCTCTACCGCGAGGACGTGAAGGCCGACGAGATCCGCGACACCCTCGACCCGCTCTTCGCCGACTACGCGCGCGGCCGCAATCCGGGCGAGCGCTTCGGCGACTACCTCGTCCGCGCCGGCCACGTGGCGAAGACCACCAACGGGCCCGACTTCCACGACAACATCGGCGCGCTGAAGCCCGCCGCCTGACGCGAAACCGCCTCCGCGCCGCTAGCGTTCGGAAACCTCGGCTCGCACCTCGCGTTGCGCCTGCATCGGCGTAACCCGGGGGCGACCATGAGTGATGCGAAGGCGATCCGCTACGCGGTGGTCGGCGGCGGCTGGATCTCGCAGGCCGCCTTCATGCCGGCGGTGGCGCAGACCGGCAATTCCACGATCACGGCGCTGGTCACCGGCGATCCGGAGAAGGCCGCTTCGCTCGGCGAACGCTATCGCCTGACCACCTTCTCCTACGACCGCTACGCCGAGGCTCTGGCCTCCGGCCTGTTCGATGCCGTCTACCTCGCGCCGCCGAACGGGATGCACCGCGAATTCGCCGTGCCCGCGCTGGAGGCCGGCATCCATGTGCTGCTCGAGAAGCCGATGGCGACGAGCGTCGCCGAGTGCGAGGCGATCATCGCCGCGGCCGAGCGCGGCAACGCCCGGCTGATGCTGGCCTACCGCCTGCACTTCGAGCCCGGCACCCTCGACGCGATCGAGCGGGTGCGGACCGGTGCGATCGGCGAGCCGCTGGTCTTCACCGCAACCTTCGGCCAGCACGTCGCGATCGAGAACCACCGCGCGCATCAGGGCTACTGGGCCGGGCCGGTGCCGGACATGGGTACCTATCCGATCAACGCCGTGCGCAACCTGTTCGCCGACGAGCCGGTCGAGGTCCACGCCCATGGTGCCCGCCGGCCGGGAAGCCCCTACGCCTTCCACGGCACCGTCGCGGTCACGCTCCGTTTCCCCGGCGACCGCCTCGCGCAGTTCACCGTCTCCTACGAGACCGATTCGGTCGACGCCTACCGCATCGCCGGGACCGAGGGCGACCTCCTGATGGCGCCGGGCTTCACCTTCGGCCAGTCGCTCGCGGGCGAGCTGACCCGTGGCGGCGAGACCGAAGCCCTGTCCTATCCGAGCGTCGACCAGTTCGGGGCCGAGACGCGGTACTTCTCGGATTGCATCCTGAACGGCCGCGTGCCGGAGCCGGACGGCGAGGAGGGGCTGGCCGACGTCCGCATCCTCGCCGCGATCGAGCGCGCGCTCGAGACCGGCCAGCCGCAGGCCCTCGCGCCGATGCGACGCCGGACGCGGCCGGATGCGTCGCAGGCGATCGCGCTGCCCGAGATCACGCCCCCGGACCTCGTCAACGCCGCCAAGCCGGGCGGCTGAACGCGGCGAGCGGCCGGCGTTGCGACCGGCCTCGCTCTTACCCATCACCGCGTGCTGAAGTGATCGCGCCGAGTGGACCTCGTAACCAGCAAGCTCTTGGGATCACGCGGCCGTCTGCGGTGTCGCTGCGCGGCATCTCGGCACCAGGGACGCGCGGGAGGCGGCGATCGACGAAGCGCCCAGCTCATGCGCGTCGGAACAAGGTTCGTCATGCGTCACCATGTTGCCTCGCAGCAAACACGTGCTGCCCTGCAAAGACCAAAGCTTGACGGTAAGATGCGGATAAATCTCCGCGCGCATCGAACGAAGTCGGGCCGTGCTCGTTATCCCGAAAATCCGTACGGGACCGAGACATGGCCAAGCACGAAATCCTCGGATACTTCGAACATCGCCGCGACGGCGCCTGGGTCTGTGTCCGCCCGTTCACGCTGACGACCAAGAGCGCGGCGGTCGACATCCGCCAGGGCATGCGCTTCGACTACGGCAAGCGCGTCGGCGGCGTCGACCTCGCCGAATACCTCGAGCAGCTCGGCTCGCAGTTCGGTTCGTAAGCCGTCTGCTTTTTCGGCGTTCGATCGATCAGGGTGATGCGGGTCCTCCGGCCCGCGTCGGTCACAAGCGATAGGCGGTCCGGCAGCCGCCCCAGTGGCGCCCTTTGATCTTCAGCGGTGCGTCGACCTCGGTCACCATGATGATCTGGGTCCCGAGTTCGCGTCGGTAGACCTGAAGCGTCACCGGCCGCATCGAACGCGCCGCCGTGATGCCGGTCCGGTCGTCGAAAATGCGCAGGTTCCGCGCGTTGACGTGATTCCACATCGGGTCGTCGCTGCGCTGCGGCTGCGAGTAGACCCGGTTGTGGAACGGCAGGAAGCCGTTGCGGTCGGTCAGGATGCAGAACATCATCCGCTCGTCCCGCCCGAGTTCCGCCTCGAGGATCGGTCCGAGCAACCGCACGATCGGCTCGACCGAGCGCGTCATGAACTGCGCCGGGTTCGAGCCGGCGATCGGCTGGTAGTCGGTGTCGAACAGGGCCGCCTCCGACACGCGCCCCGCGGCCAGCTCTCCTTCAAGGATCGACGCGGCCTGCGCCGCCAGGGTTTGGACCTTGACGATCAGGGGCGCGTGCTCCGCGTGGATCGACGCGATCTTCGCCAGCAGCTTGTCGCGGAACGCCTCGTCGTTCGCCTGGAACGCGCAGTGCACCCCCATCGCGCTCGTCGCCACCACCTGCGCCTGGACCTCGCCGACGGTGTCGATCGCGATGACGATGCCGGCGCCGACCGCGATGGCTTCCCCCTCCGGCGTGCGCAGCAGGACGCCGCCCTCGCTTAGATCGACCGTGCGGGTGCTGCGCCCATCCGGCAGGCGGACCTGGAGGTCGGCCGGGTAACGATCGAACCGGCGCCGGTCGCCGAGCTCGCTCTGGCGGACCACGGTGACGAAGCGCTGGCCCAGGCGGCCGGCCTGCTCGGCCGCGGACGCGGTGGCCGACTGCATGCGCTCCGCCTGGCGGTCGAGGTCGAACGCGGCGGCGCTGGCCGAGCCCGCATCCGCGTCGAGATGCGCGACGAGGTCCGAGGTGCGGGTCGCCTCGTCGACGATGCTCGTGACCGTGCGGGCCTGGATATCGGCGATCTCCCGGACGCTGGCGAAGGACGGGCGGACCGATTCGATGGCCCCGGCCGCAGCCTCGATCGCGGCGCCGGAGGCGGCGGCGCCTTCCCGCAGGCGCAGGACGCGGGTCCGCACCTCCTCGGCCGCCCGCGCCGTCTCGACAGAGAGCGCCTTGACCTCGGCGGCGACGACCGCGAAGCCGCGCCCGGCCTCGCCGGCGCGGGCGGCCTCGATCGTGGCGTTGAGCGCGAGCAGGTTCGTCTGCCGCGCCACCGCGGCGATCGTGTCGACGATGCCGGCGATCTCGTTGCCGGCCTGGGCCAGCGTCGCGATCAGGGCGCGCGCCTCGGAGCCGCGATCGCCGGCATGGTCGAGATGGCCGCCGGCCTGCGACATGGCCGGGGCGGTCTGGCTCGCGAGGGTCGACAGGCTTCCGGTCTGGCCGGCGAGGCTCGCGGTCGCGGCGGCCGCGTTTCGCGAGACCTGGACGAGGTCGTCCATCTGCGCCCGGATCGCGGAGAGGCCGCCCTTCATCTCGGCGACGTCGCTCTGCGCGGTCTCGATCGCGCGGCTCACCCCTTCGATCGCGCAGCGGACGTCTTCCTCGATGGCGTTCACGACGTCGCCGTCGAGGCGCGCCGCGACGGCCGCCACGGGCTTGGGCTGCTCGACCGCCTCCATTGGCGTGGAGGCGTCGATGGTGCGCGCTGGGGCTCTGGTTCTGAACTGGAACAGCATACCCTCAGATGTGACTGAAGTCCGCTACCATCCTGTTAACGTTGCCGAGATTTCCCGACAGACGCGGTCGAAACGGCCGGTCGCGGTTCAGGCGCCGCCCCACTGCATCGTCAGGCCGCCGTCGACGACGAGGGTGTGCCCGGTGACGTAGTCGGCATCGTCGCTGCTGAGGTAGAGGATCGCCTTGGCGATGTCGTCGGGCTGCCCGGCGCGATGCCACGGGATCCGCTCGAGCGACTTGTCGAGCACCTTCGGGTCCTCGAAGCGGTCGGCGGTCATCGGCGTCTCGATCAGGCCGGGCGCGACGTTGTTGACGTTGATCTTGTCCTCGGCGAGCTCGCGCGACAGGCTTCGGCAGAGCGATCCGACGCCCGCCTTCGACATGCCGTAGGGCGCGCTTTCCGGCGTCGGCAGGTGCTGCGCGACCGACGAGACCATCACGATCTTGCCGCGGCCGCCCTGCACCCGGCGCAGCTTGATGAAGGCGCGAGCGCAGAACAGCGGCCCCATCAGGTTCACGCGCAGGATCTGCTCCAGGCGCGCATCCTCCATGTCCGCCACCGCCATCCCGCTCATCGCCTGCCCGGCATTGGCCACCAGGATGTCGATCGGCCCGAGGTCGCTGGCGATGCGGTCGAAGGTGGCGGTGACGGAGGCCGGGTCGCCGACGTCGTTCTGGATCACCAGCGCCCGGCGCCCGGTCTCCTCGACCAGGCGCGCGGTCTCGGCGATGCCGTCCGCGTCGGTGTTGTAGGTGATCGCGACGTCCGCGCCGTGCTGCGCGAACAGGAGTGCGGTGGCCCGGCCGATCCCGGAATCCGCACCGGTGATCAGGGCCTTCTTGCCTTCGAGCTTCATCGGTGCCGGCTTCGCTGCTGGAGGTGGTCCGGCCCCGCCATCGGGCCGTTTCAGCGGGCCAATTCCGGCGTCGCGGCCCGGTTCCTCACAGGTGCGCGGTCCGACATTTTGACGCTTTGCCGGATTGCGGCATACGCTCGGTCCATGACCATCGCCGTCGACCTAGAACGCATCCAGAGCGACGAGAGCGCGCCGACGACGCGCTGCCGGATCCTGGCGACGGCCGAGCGCTCGTTCCGCGAGATCGGCTATCAGAAGACCACGGTCGCCGACATCGCCAAGACGCTGAAGATGAGCCCGGCCAACGTCTACCGGTTCTTCGACTCGAAGAAGGCGATCAACGAGGCGGTGGTCGAGCGCCTGGTCGGCGAGGTCGAGGCGCTGATCTCGACGATCGCCGACGCCCCGGGCTCGCGCGCCGCGGACCGCCTGACGGCGGTGATCGGGGCCTTGTACCGCGACACCTCCGAGCGCTGCCGCGCCTTCCCGCGCATGCACGAGATGATCGAGGCGGCGATGAGCGAGAGCTGGGAGGTCTGCCGCCATCACGTCGACCGGATCGGGGCGGTCTTCGAGCGGATCGTCGTCGACGGCGTCGCGCGCGGCGAGTTCGAGACGGACGATCCGGCCGGCACGGCGCGCTGCCTGCACACGGCGATCGCGCGCTACAGCCATCCGCTGCTGGTCAGCCAGTATCCCGACGCCCCCGTGCCGGACCTCGACGTGATGATCGCGTTCCTGCTGCGAAGCCTGCGACCGGCCGGCCGCTAAGACCGGTCGGTCACTCCGATGCGGGGTTGGCCGGCTCCGGCGCGATGCCGACGTTCGGCTGCTCGCCGTCGTAGCCCTCGATGATCAGGATGTCGGCATCGGCGCCGTTCTTCTGCTTGGCGCGCGCGACCTGGTAGCTGTCCGACTTCCAGCAGGCGAGCGCGTCGTCGTAGCTCGCGAACTCGATCACCACGTTGCGGGCACGCGCCGTCCCGGTCACCGCCTCGAAGCGTCCGCCGCGCACGAGGAAGCGGCCGCCGAACTCGGCGAAGGCGGCGCCGTTCGAGGCGGCGTAGTCCTTGTAGGCCTCCGCGTCCCGCACATCGACCCGGACGATCCAGTAGCCGCGCGTCATTCTCGTCATTCCTGTGCTGCCATCTCGGCGAGGATCGCTTGTGCCACGGCGCGCGGATCTGCGGCAGCGGTGATCGGGCGGCCGACGACGACGTGGTCGATGCCCGCCGCGCGCGCCTGGCCCGGGGTCATCACCCGCTTCTGGTCGCCGGCGGCGCTGCCGGCCGGGCGGATGCCCGGCGTCACGATCAGGCTGCCCGGGCCGACGACGGTGCGGACGGCCTCCGCCTCGAAGGCGCTGCAGACGATGCCGTCGATGCCGGCCTCGGCCGCCTGGAAGGCGCGGTGCGCGACGAGGTCGGAGATCGGCAGCGCGTAGCCGGATTCGCGCGCGTCGCCCTCGTCGTAGGAGGTGAGCACCGTCACCGCGAGGATCTTCAGGTCGGACGCGCCGCGCCCGCGCACCGCCGCGCGCATGGTCTGCGGGTAGGCATGCACCGTCAGGAAGGTCGCGCCGAGGCCGGAGAGCGCACGCACCCCCTCCTCCACCGTGTTGCCGATGTCGTGCAGCTTCAGGTCGAGGAAGACCTTGAGCCCGCGCGCGGCGAGTTCCGGCACCAGCGACAGGCCGCCGGCATAGGCCAGGCGGTAGCCGATCTTGTAGAATGTCGCCGCGTCCCCGATCCGGTCGATCAGCGCGCGGGCCGCCGCCGGGTCGTCGAGGTCGAGGGCGACGATGAGGCGGTCGCGCGGGGCGGTCGGACTCGGGTTCGGCTGATCTCGCATCGCAGTTCCCGATCACGCGGCCGGGTGCGGTGTCAATCGCGCCCCCGCGGGGGCAGCCATGACACGGGAAGCCATGACTCCGTTCGCCGTGACCCCGCCCGCCATGACGCGGGCCACCTCGGCCTTCAGCACCGGCAGAAGCTCGGCCTCGAACCAGGGCTCCCGCTTGAGCCAGCCGTTGTTGCGCCAGGACGGATGGGGCAGCGGCAGCACACGCGGGGCACGCGGCTCGGCGAGGATCTGGCGCCAGCGCCGCACCGTGCCGGTGAGCCCGTCCGGCATCTTGCCGAGGTGCCACGCTTGCGCGTACTGGCCGATCACCAGGACGAGCTCGAGATGCGGCAGGCCGGCGAAGAGCTCGTCGCGCCAGCGCTCGGCGCATTCGCGCCGCGGCGGCTTGTCGCCGCCCTTGGCATCGAGCCCCGGGAAGCACGAGCCCATCGGCACGATCGACACCCGGCTCGCGTCGTAGAAGGCGGGCTCGTCGAGACCGAGCCAGGACCGGAGGCGCACCCCCGACGGGTCCATGAACGGGATGCCGGTGCGGTCCGCCCGCGTTCCGGGCGCCTGGCTGGCGATGCACAGCCGCGCCGTGGCGGTCCCCTGGACGATCGGGCGCGGCTCCTGTGGCAGCGGCGGCCCGTAGAGCGGCGCGTCGCGGCAGATCCGGCAGGCGCGCAGGCGCGCGGCGGTGCGGTCGAAGGCGGTGTCCATGCTGGATGCGACATGGGCACCGCGTCGCGCTTCGGCGAGCCCCGACCGACGCGACCAAAAGAAACGGCGCGGGACGAGGCCCGCGCCGTGGTTGCAGTTGGGTTCGAAGCTCTGGGAAGCGGGCCGACGCTACGCCCTGCCCCGCATCCGCGGCGTGTCGAACCTCACACGCCCTTCAAGCCGGCCAGGTCGAGCGGCAGCGAGCGCAGGCGCTGCCCGGTCGCGGCGAAGATCGCATTGGAGATCGACGGCGCGAGCACCGGCACGCCCGGCTCGCCGATGCCGGTCGGTGCCGCCGAGGACGGCATGATGTGGACCTCGACCACGGGCATCTCGCTCATGCGCGTCGGCTCGTAGGTGTCGAAGTTCTTCTCCTGCACCACGCCGTCCTTGAGCGTGATGCGGTTGCGCAGCACCGACGACAGCGCGAAGCCGACCGCGCCCTCGACCTGGGCGCGGATCACGTCCGGGTTTACCGCCACGCCGACGTCGACCGCCGCGACGATGCGGTTGACCTTCACCTTGGCGTCCTCCGCCGTGATGTCGGCGACCATCGCCACGTAGGAGCCGAACGATTCGTGGGCGGCGATGCCGAGGCCGCGGCCCTTGCCGTTCGCCTTGCTGCCGGCGTCCCAGTTCGCCTTCTCGGCAGCGAGCTTGAGGACGCCCGAGAGGCGCGGGGCTCCGGTCAGAAGCGAGAGCCGGTAGGCCAGCGGGTCGACGTCGGCGGCATGCGCCAGCTCGTCGATGAACACCTCCATCGCCTGCGCGGTGTGGCTGTGCCCGACCGAGCGCCACCACAGGACCGGCACGCCCTCGCGGGCGTTGTGGACCTCGAAGCGGTAGGCCGGGAGCGCGTAGGCGGTGTCGGAGGCGCCCTCGACGGTGGTCGAATCGATGCCGTTCTTGACGATCATCGCCTCGAACGGCGAGCCGATCATGATCGACTTGCCGATCATCACGTGCTGCCATCCGACGATCCCGCCCTTGGCGTCGAGCCCGGCGCGGACCTTGTGGTAGACCGTGGGGCGGTAGTAGCCGCCGGACATGTCGTCCTCGCGGGTCCAGACGAGGTGGACCGGCGCCTTGGCCCCGGTCGCCTTGAGGATGGTCGCGGCCTCGGCGATGTAGTCGGCGGTCGGCGTCGCGCGCCGGCCGAACGAGCCGCCGGCCCATTGCGTGTGCAGGCGGACCTTGTCGGTGGTGGTGCCCATCACGGCGGCGACCGCGGCCTGCTCGATCGTCTGGAACTGCAGGCCGGCATAGACGTCGTAGCCGCCGTCCGGCGCCTGCTCGATCGTCGCGTTCAGCGGCTCCATCGCGGCGTGCGCCAGGTAGGGGAAGGTGAACTCCGCCTCCAGGACCTTGGCCGCGCCCTTGATGCCGGCCTCCGCGTCGCCGCGCTCGGAGGCGACGAGGCCGGGGCGCTTGGCCTGCTCGCGGTAGCCGGCGAGGATCGCGTCGGAGGAGTGCGTCTCGGCCGCGCCGTCGTCCCACACCACCTTCAGCGCCTCGCGGCCCTTCATCGCCGACCAGGTGTCCTTGGCGACGACCGCGACGCCGGAGGGAATCGCGACGACGTCGACGACGCCCGCGACCTTGCGGGTCGCGGCGTCGTCGAAGCTCTTCACCGCGCCGCCGAAGCGCGGCGGGCGGGCGACGACGGCGGTGACCTGGCCGGGCCGACGGATGTCGAGGGCGTAGACCGCGCTGCCGTCGGTCTTGGCCGCGGAATCCAGGCGCGGCGTACGCTGGCCGATCAGCGTCCACTGGCTCGGGTCCTTCAGGCGCGGCTCCTGCGGCACCGGAAGCGTCGCGGCGGAGGCCGCCAGCTCGCCGAACCGGGCCTGCCGGCTCGAGGCCGCGTGCCGGACGACGCCGTTCGCGACGGTGATCTCGGCCGCCGGCACCTTCCACTGGTAGGCGGCGGCCGCGACCAGCATCTCGCGGGCGGCGGCGCCGGCCTTGCGCAGCTGGAACCAGGAATTGGCGATCGCCGTCGAGCCGCCGGTTCCCTGGATCGGGCCCATCAGCAGGTTGTTGTAGCGGGCGGCGTCGGCCGGCGCGAACTCGGTGCGCACCCGCGACCAGTCCGCATCGAGCTCGTCGGCGAGGATGGTGGCGAGGCCGGTGGTGTTGCCCTGCCCCATGTCGAGGTGCTTGATGATCACCGTCACGGTGTCGTCGGCGCCGATCCGCACGAAGGCGTTCGGATCGGCCTTCACACCCGACAGGTCGGGGCCGGCGGCGGCGCGGGCGGTGTTCTTCAGATCGAGGCGGAAGCCGATGACGATCGCGCCCGTCGCGGCGGCGCCGCCGGCGAGGAAGCTGCGGCGGGTCGCGCGCGGGGAGCGCGGGTCCGTCTGACGGATCTTCAGCATGGCGTGGCTCCGGTCAGTTCGGGAACGGGCGAAGGGCGTTCGAAGGGGGCGAGCGACGGGCCGTGCGATCCGCGCGAAGGGACGCGCGGACGAGCCGGATCAGGCGAGGGTGCGGGCGGCCTCGTGGATCGCCGCGCGGATGCGCTGATAGGTGCCGCACCGGCAGATGTTGCCGTCCATCGCGCCGTCGATGTCGGCCTCGGACGGTTTCGGGTTGTCGGTGAGAAGGCCGATCGCGGACATGATCTGGCCGGACTGGCAGTAGCCGCACTGGACGACGTCGAGCTTGCGCCACGCGCCCTGCACCGCCTCCGCGACGCGGCCCGAGATGCCCTCGATCGTCGTGATCTTGGCCTCGCCGACGTCGCCGATCTTCGTCTGGCAGGAGCGGACCGGCTGGCCGTCGAGATGGACCGTGCAGGCGCCGCACTGCGCGATGCCGCAGCCGTACTTGGTTCCGGTCTTGTCGAGGTGGTCGCGCAGCGCCCAGAGCAGCGGCATCTCGGGATCGGCGTCGACGGTGTGCCGGACGCCGTTCACGGTGAGGTTCAACATCCGAGATCTCCCGCGCGCAGAGCTTATGCCGTCGATGGCTAATCCTCGGACGCATCCACAAGATGTGCGTCCGCGCACGAACCGCGAACGGTCCGGAACGTCAGTGCACGCTTCGCGCGATGGCGACAATCCTCGCCCTCGCGGCAGGCCGTTCTTAACACATCCCGCGCATCGTCGATCCGCCGCATGTTGCGGTCGGGCACCCCGCACCGGCGCCCCCTACGTCCAGCCTTCGAAGAGGCCGATGTCCGAACTGACGGTCGAGATGGTGCAGCGCGGCCGCGGTCCTTCGTCGGAGGAGGCCGTGCGCCGCCGTGGCGTCGCGCGCGACATGCGCTCGGTCCGCGAGAAGCTGACCTCGAAGACGGGCCTCGAACGGGCGTTCGACTACGAGCTGCTGCGCCTCTACGCGCAGTATCGCGCCGGCGCCGGCATCCCGCTCGGGCTGTTCGCGATGGCGCTGGCCGGCGCCGCCTGCTTCTGGGTCGAGCCGCTCGTCGCGTCGCTCTGGGCGCTGTGCGCCTTCCTGATGATCACCCTCAACGCGTCGATGAGCCGGAGCTTCCTGCGCGCCGAGCCGGACACCGTGTCGCTCGCGCGCTGGCGCCGCCGCTTCGCCTTCGGCGAGGTGCTGCAGAGCCTGAGCTGGTCGGCGTTGATCGGGCTCGGCGCGGTCGGCGGCTGGCACTTCGCGATGTTCGGCCTGGTGATCGCGGCGGCGGTCGCGACGATGGTGGCCGCCACCGTTCCCGCCGCCGCCGTCGCCGCCCTGGTGCCGCTGGCCCTGGCGACCCTGTGCCTGCTCGCCTTCACTCGCCAAATGGACGCGGTGATGCTGGTCGCGATGGCGATCGGCTCGCAGATCTTCTTCCTCGGCCTTGCCCGCCGCATCTACACCTCGACCATCGGCGCGCTGCAGTCGCGGGCGGAGAAGGACGCGGTGTTCGGCGAGCTGGAGGAGGCCAAGGCCAATTCCGACGAGGCCCGGCGCCGGGCGGAGGAGGCGAACCTCGCCAAGTCGCGCTTCCTCGCCACCATGAGCCACGAGCTGCGCACGCCGCTCAACGCCATCCTCGGCTTCTCGGAGGTGATGAAGAACGAGGTGTTCGGCCCGCACACCGCACCGAGCTACGGCGAGTATTCCAACGACATCCACGACAGTGGGATGCACCTCCTGAACCTCATCAACGAGATCCTGGACCTCTCGCGGATCGAGGCCGGCCGCTACGAGCTCAACGAGGAGGCGGTGAAGCTCGCCCACATCGTCGAGGAATGCCGCCACATGATGGGGCTCAAGGCGCGCGGCAAGAACCAGACCTTCCTGGACTTCGTCGACGAGACCCTGCCGCGGCTCTGGGCCGACGAGCGGGCGTTGCGGCAGGTGGTGCTGAACCTGCTCTCGAACGCGGTGAAGTTCACGCCGCCGGGCGGCGAGATCACGATCAAGGTCGGCTGGACCAGCTCCGGCGGCCAGTACGTCGCGGTCAAGGACAGCGGCCCCGGCATCCCGGAGGACGAGCTCGGCACCGTGATGTCCTCGTTCGGCCGCGGCTCGCTGGCGATCAAGACCGCGGAGCAGGGTTCCGGCCTCGGCCTGCCGATCGTGAAGGGCCTCGTCGACCTGCATGGCGGAAACTTCACGCTGAAGTCGAAGCCGCGCGAGGGCACCGAGGTGATCGTCACGCTGCCGGCGAGCCGGGTGATGGACACGCTCGCCGCCGTCGCCGTCGGCCCGGAGCCGGAGAAGCCCGCGGCGTCGGTCCGCGCCAAGCCCGCCGCCAGGGCCGCCTGACGCATCCTCACGCGCGGTGAGGTCCGGCTCGCGCGAGGCGGATGCGACCCCGCACGATGCCCTGGCCGGCGATCAGCCGAGCCCGCCCATCGCCCGGACCAGCGCCCACTCGGCCTCCGTCACCGGCTGCACCGAGAGGCGCGAGTTGTTGACGAGAACCATGTCCTTGAGCGCCGATTCTGCCCTGATCGCGTCGAGGGTGACGGGATTCGGCAGCGTCTCGACGGCGGCGAGGTCGACCATGCCGAACCGGCCGCTCGCGTCGGTGTGATCCGGGTAGTACGGCTTGATCACCCGCACGATCCCGACGACGGCCTTGCCCTCGTTCGAGTGGTAGAAGAACCCGAGGTCGCCGACCTGCATCGCCATGAGCTGCTTCTTGGCGAGGTGGTTGCGCACCCCGTTCCAGTGCGTGCCGGTTTCCCCGGCGGCGACCTGCTGCGCCCACGACCAGGTCGCGGGCTCGGACTTGTAGAGCCAGTGGGGCATGCGTCTCGTCGCTTGCTCGAAGATCAGGACCGGCCGACCGCCGCGGCCCAGAAGGCGAGGCTCGCCGGGTTGATCGGCGATCCGGCCCCTGCGTTCCGCGCGGTCGCGAACGCGTAGAAGTCTTGCGCCTCCGCCTCGCCGAGCAGGTCGCGGATCGCCGTGAGGATGCGGGTGATGCGCAGGTGGTTGTGGTCGTGGGGCGCGAGCCAGCGATCGGTGTCGGCGTAGAACCGACGCATCCGCGCGAGCGCCGCGCGCAGGCCCTCGCGGGCGGCCGGATCGCGACGGATCGAGTCCGCCTCCGCCGGCGTCAGCACCGGCGCACCGGGCACCGCGCGGCTCGCCTGCTCGAGGGGGAAGCACCATTGGATGAAGTCGTGGACCGCCTCGATGCGGTCGTCGTCGAAGGCGAGCACGGTGGCTAGCGTGCGGCCGGCGCCGTCGGTGCCGCCGCCCGCGAGGAAGGCCTGGATCGGGGTCATTCGGATTCCGCCTTCAGGGGGCGGGCAAGCAGCGCGGCGACCACGTCCTCGACGCTCGCCTGCCCGGCCACGATCGCCGCGACGGCTTCGGCGATCGGCATCTCGATCCCCTGCCCGCGGGCGAGCCCGACCAGAGCGGTGGCGGTGAAGGCACCCTCGGCGAGCTTGCCGCCGGCGGCGGCTTCCGGCGTGGCGCCCGCCCCCAGGGCGAGGCCGAAGGCGAAATTGCGCGATTGCGCGGACGATGCGGTGAGCACCAGGTCGCCGAGCCCCGACAGGCCCATCAGCGTCTCGGGCCGGCCGCCGAAGCTTCGCGCGAACCGCATCAGCTCGGCGAAGGCGCGGGCGATCAGGGCGGCGCGCGCGCTCTCGCCGAGGCCGCGCCCGGCGACGATGCCCGATGCGATCGCGAGCACGTTCTTGCCGGCGCCGCCGATCTCGACGCCGCGGACGTCGTCGGTGTGGTAGAGCCGCAAGGCCGGGCCGGACAGCAGGCGCGCGAGGCTCGCCGCGAGGTCCGCATCCGCGGCCGCCAAAGTGACCGCCGTCGGCAGGTTGCGCGCGACGTCCACCGCGAAGCTCGGGCCGGACAGCACCGCCACGGGCGTACCCGCCGGCAGCACCTCGGCCGCCACCGCGCTCATGAAGGCGCCGGTCGTCCGCTCGATGCCCTTCGAGCACAGGACCACCGGCGTGCCCGGCGCGAAGGCGGGCGCGAGCTGCCCGAGCACCGCGCGGGAAGTCTGCGCCGGCGTGACGAGCAGCACCGCCTCGGCGGCGGCGAGGTCGTCGGCCTCGGCCGTCGCCCGGATGCGCGGATGCAGCATCACGCCCGGCAGGTAGCGCGGGTTCTCGCGCTCGGCTTCGAGGGTGGCGGCGGATTGGGCGTCGCGCAGCCACAGGGTGACCGGGCGCCCGGCCGCGGCGGCGGCGTTCGCCAGGGCGGTGCCCCATGCGCCGCCGCCGACGACCGCGACGGGTCGCGCGTTCTCGCTGCTCATGCGGGGTCTCCGGAACAATCCGCCGCCGCGAGCCGATAGAGCACGTGCCGCTGCAGCGGGTGGCCGGCGGTCAGCGCCGGATGGTCGAAATCGGCCTCGCGCACCATGCCGAGCCGCTCCATCACCCGTCGCGACGGCGCGTTGGCCAGCGCCGTGAACGCCACCACGCTCGGCAGCCCGCAGCGGCCGAACAGGTCGGCGAGCGCCAAGCGCGCGGCGCGCGTGGCGATGCCGCGCCCCCAGGCCTCGGGGCTCAGGCGCCAGCCGATCTCGATCAGGCTGCCCGGGCGCTCGCCCCCGGAAAACGGCATCGACCGCATCAGCCGCATCGCCCCGACGAAGCCGAGGAACGGGCCGCCCGGCTCCTCGACCGCCCACGGCCCGAAGCCGTCGGCCTCGAAGCGGCGGTCGAGCGCCCGCGCCTCGGTCAGGCTCTCGGCGGGCGATTTCAGCTTCGGGAAATGGCGCATCACGGCGGGGTCGGCGTTTAGGCGCGCGAACGGATCGTCGTCCGATCGGCGCCAACGGCGCAGGCGCAGCGAACCGGTCTCCAGGGTCTCGGGGGCCTTGGGCAGCCGGCGCTTGCCGCGCCACAGCAGGGAGCGGCGGTTGAGCAGGGCGAGGTCGGCGCGGCCGGCGAGCACGGCGTTGCCGAGGTCGATCGCGACCGCGAGCCGGTCGGGCGGCATGTTGGCCCAGGCCGGCGCCGCTACGCTCTCGCGCCACGGCCCGTTGCAGGCGTTGTCGAGCAGGATGCGGGCGAAGCAGTGGTCGTTCACGACGGGCCAGTCGGGATGGTCCGGCGCGGCCTGCGGCAGGAGGCGGTCGACCAGCTCGCGCCACCGCGCCTGCGGCTCGCCGACGGGGGCCGGAGCCGCCTCCGGCTCGGGCTCCGTCACGCGGAGATCGCGTAGATTGCCGCGCGAGAGGATGTGGCGGGCGGCTCCGCTCATCCGGCGCTGGCCTCGGCGCGGGGGGCGTCGGCGAAGGGCCAGCGGGCGCGGGCCGGCGCGGTGATGTCGTCGGTCAGCCCGAGGCGCAGCCGCTCGATGCCGGCCCAGGCGATCATCGCGCCGTTGTCGCCGCAGAGCGCCAGCGGCGGGGCGACGAAGGCGAGGCCCGCCTCGCCCGCGAGCGCGGCCAGCGCCCGCCGGATCGCGCCGTTGGCCGAGACTCCGCCGGCGGCGACGAGCGCGGTCGGGTGGCCGGCGACGGTGGAGAAGGTACGCAGCGCCACGCGGACGCGGTCGACCACCACGTCGACCACCGCGGCCTGGAAGCCGGCGCAGAGGTCGGCGACGTCGCGCTCGGCGAGCGGCGCGGTGCGCTCCGCCTCGATCCGCAGCGCGGTCTTCAAGCCGGACAGCGAGAAGTTGGCGTCGCGGCGCCCGAGCATCGGCCGCGGCAGGGTGAACCGCTCCGGATCGCCGGCTTCCGCCATGCGCTCGACCTCGGGGCCGCCGGGATATGCCAGACCCAGGAGCTTGGCGACCTTGTCGAAGGCTTCGCCGATGGCGTCGTCGATGGTGCTGCCGAGGCGCACGTAGTCGCCGACGCCCTTCACCGCCACGAGCTGGGTGTGGCCGCCGGACGCCAGCAGCAGGAGGTAGGGAAAGGCCAGGCCGTCGGTCAGCCGCGCGGTCAGCGCGTGCGCCTCCAGATGGTTGACCGCGAGCAGGGGCTTGCGCGCCACGAGCGCCAGGGTCTTGGCGGTGACGAGGCCGATCAGCACCCCGCCGATCAGGCCGGGGCCGGCCGCCACCGCGATGCCGTCCACGTCCTTGAGGGCCAAGCCGGCGCGGTCGAGCGCCCGCGCGATCAGCCGGTCGAGCACCTCGACATGGGCGCGGGCGGCGATCTCCGGGACCACGCCGCCATAGGCCGCGTGCTCGGCGATCTGGCTCAGCACCTCGTTCGACAGGATGACGCCGCGGCCGTCCTCCCCCGGCGCGACGATCGCGGCGGCGGTCTCGTCGCAGGTGGTCTCGATGCCCAGCACGTTCATGGTGACGATCGACGCTTCCGTTTCCGCGCGAACCCGCCCGCCCCGTGTATCCGCACCGGACGCCCCCCGGCAACGACCGGGACCGCCTCAGGGCGCATCGGCGTCGTCGGCCGGATCGGCCTCCGGGATCGGCGCCGCGCCCCAGCCGGCCAGCACGGCGTTGAGCTCGTCGAGGACGAAGTGGCGGGCGCTGTCGCGGTCGTAGCCCTCGGCGAGGAGGTCGTCGTAATCGGTGAAGACGTGGCGGGCATAGGCGACGAGCGCAAGCCGGGCCGCCGTCTCGGGCGCCGCCCCGCGCAGGCCCGGGCTGGCGAGCGCCGAATCGACGATCGCCTCGGCCTCGAACCCGGGCAGGCGCCGGGCGAGCCGCGCGAGGGCATCGGCGACCTGCTCGCGACGGTTGCGCGGTGCGCCGCCGTCCTGTCGCGCTGCGGGCAATCGACGCTCCCCTCTCCGCTCCGGCGCGATCGGCCGGCCTCGATGTCGGCGTGCCATAGTTTTTGACCAGGTGCACGTTAGGATGGGTTGCATCGACGACGCGCCCGATCGGGATCCGCACGAGGACGTGCGGCCGGCCGCACGCGCGACGCCCCGGAGACGACCATGATCCGCCGCCTCGCCTTCCTCCTGCTGATCCCCGCCCTCGCGACCGCCCCCGCCCTCGCCGAGAAGGCCGCCACCGGCGCGACCGTGCCGCGGCCGTCCGGCGCGCCCCCCGCCAGCGAGGCGAGCAAGGCCTCCGCGATGAAGGCGGCGAACGAGGCCGAGATGATCAAGGCGCAGAAGGCCTCGGCCGCCCGCGACAAGGCCTGGGACGCCCGCACGCGCAACTCGATGTCCTCGATCTGCAAGGGCTGCTGAGGGCACGGGTCCGAGCGCGCCGCGCCGGCGGTGATCCGGTTCGAGGGCGTCTCCAAGCACTTCGCCGGGGCGCCCGGCCCCGCCGTCGACCGGCTTGACCTGACGATCCCCGAGGGCACCACCTGCGTGCTGATCGGGCCGTCCGGCTGCGGCAAGTCGACGACCCTGCGCCTGGTCAACCGCCTGATCGAGCCGGATGCCGGCCGCATCACGCTCGGCGGGCACGACGTCGCGGCCGTCGACCCGATCGCGCTTCGGCGCGGCATCGGCTACGTGCTCCAGGGCATCGGCCTTTTCCCCCACCGCAGCGTCGCGCGGAACGTCGCGACCGTGCCCGAGCTGCTCGGCTGGCCGAAGACGCGGATCGCGGCGCGCGTCGACGCGATGCTCGACCTCGTCGGGCTCGATCCGGCGCTCTACCGCGACCGCCGCCCGGACGCGCTCTCCGGTGGACAGCGCCAGCGCGTCGGCGTCGCCCGCGCGCTCGCTGCCGACCCGCCGGTGATCCTGATGGACGAACCCTTCGGCGCGGTCGATCCGGTGGCCCGCGGCCGGCTCCAAGCCGAGATCGGCGCGATCCTCAAGCGCCTGTCCAAGACCGTGCTGATCGTCACCCACGATATCGACGAGGCGATGCTGATGGGCGACCGCGTCGTGCTGATGCGGGCTGGCCGCGTCGTCCAGGCCGATGCGCCGCAGGCGCTGCTGGCCGCGCCGGCCGACCCGTTCGTCGCCTCCTTCGTCGGCGAGGACCGGGCGCTGCGGCGGCTCGCGCTGCTCACCGTCTCCGAAGCCGCCGAGCCCGGAACGGCCGCCGACGCGCCGGAGATTGCGGACACGGCGACGTTGCGCGATGCGCTGTCCATGATGCTGGCAGGCGGCCGCACCCGGCTCGCGGTCGCCGGCCCCGCCGGGCCGCACGTAGTGACGCTCGATGCGATCCGGCGGGCGGGCGCGGTCGGCAAGCGCGACGACTGATACCGAACGGCTCGGCCGTCGCCGTTTCTGCACAGGCGATCCGGCCTGCCCCGACCCGGCACTTCCGACCCGCGCCGTCGGTCCGGGTCCGCGCAGCGGAGCCCGAAAGCCAGAGTCGCCGAAGCGGCAGGTGGGAGCACGACCTGCGGTTCCGAATTCCGGGCTCGCCACCGGCGCTCCGGAAATGCCGGGCGGCTATGACGGGCGACGGAGGGACGCGTGAACGCGCGCGAGCGCGCGACACGTCCGCCCCCTGGACATGGAAAAGGGCCGCCCTTTCGGACGACCCTTCCCAGCGGCACGACGGTGATCCGTCGATCGGCTCAGCGCGAGTAGAACTCGATCACCAGGTTCGGTTCCATCTGCACCGGGTACGGCACCTCGGTCAGGCCCGGCACGCGGGTGACGCGGGCGGTCATCTTCTGGTGGTCGACCTCGATGTAGTCCGGCACGTCGCGCTCGGGGAGCTGCGAGGCGACGACCACGATCTCGAGCTGGCGCGAGGCTTCCTTGACCTCGATCAGGTCGCCCGGCTTCACGAGGTAGCTCGGGATGTTGACCCGGCGCCCGTTGACCTTGATGTGGCCGTGGTTGACGAACTGGCGGGCGGCGAACGGCGTCGCCACGAACTTCGAGCGGTACACCACGGCATCGAGGCGGCGCTCGAGCAGGCCGATCAGGTTCTCGCTCGAGTCGCCGCGCAGGCGGATCGCCTCGGCGTAGTAGCGGCGGAACTGCTTCTCGGTGATGTTGCCGTAATAGCCCTTGAGCTTCTGCTTGGCGCGCAGCTGCGTGCCGAAGTCGCTCATCTTGCCCTTGCGGCGCTGGCCGTGTTGGCCGGGGCCGTACTCGCGGCGGTTCACGGGGCTCTTCGGGCGGCCCCAGATGTTCTGGCCCATGCGGCGGTCGAGCTTGTGCTTGGCCTGAATCCGCTTCGACATATCGCGTGTCCTCTCGCAAACGAGATAGTGAGGAACGCGCCCTCCTCTTCCCGCCGGCCTTGCGGCCCGGGACGACAGAGCCGCCTCGAAGGCGACTCACGGGTGCGTATGAAAACGCCAAGCGGCCCCTGAAGGAGCCGCGGTGACGAGCGGTTCGTAGTCGAGGCGGCCGGGCCGGTCAATCCTAAGCCCCCGCCCGCGCCTCTCGACCGGCCGCTGCCGCGCCGGGAAACGCGCCGTCCCGTATCCTTGACCGTACGTCCCAAACGCGTCGGGACCGCCTGCGCGCGCCTGGACCGCGAACGGCCGGGCCGGCATGCCTCGTCGATGGTCTTCACGCCACTGCCTGGACGACGATCGATGAACCGTGCCCTCTCTATGCTCCTGCTCGCCTGTGCGCTCGCCGGCCCGGCCCCCGTCTCGGCCGAGACGCCCGAGGAGCTCGCCTTCGGCTTCGGCCAGTTCACGGGCGCCGCCACCTTCTGCAAGATGCCGAAGGATCAGGTCTCTCAGCTCACCGACACCATGCTCACGGGCTCGGGCATCGACACCGGCGGCCCGAGCCCGGCGATGACCCGCTTCAAGGAGGGCGTCGCCGACGGCGTGCGCTCGATGTCGGCGCCCGACGCGGCCACCTGCGCCGAGGTGAAGTCCGCCTTCGACGAGGCTTATGCGAAGCTGAAGTGATGCGGCCGCGCCGGCCTCAGGGCCGCGCGGCGAGGAAGGCCAGCACGCCGTCGCGATGCGGCTTGGCGCCGACGGCGGAGCTGTGGTCGCGGCCTTCGAGCTCGAGGCTTCGCGCGTTCGGCATCAAGGCCGCGAGGCCGGGGCCGGAGCCCGCGACGGTGTCGAGGGTGCCGACGCTGACGAGAACCGGCACGTCGATCTGCCCGATCTCGGCGCGCGACAGCGTCTGGCGCGAGCCGCGGATGCAGGCGGCGAGCGCGCGCAGGTCGCTCTTCGTCTGCTCGGCGAAGGTGCGGAAGGCGGCGGCCGTCGGGTTCGCCGCCTTCGCGGCCGCCGGCGCCTCCAACGCCTCGGCGATGCCCGAGGGCAGGCCCTTGCCCTCGACGAGATGCAGGCCGAGGCCGCCGATCAGCGCCGAGCGCACCCGCGCGGCGTGGTCGAGGGCGAGGTGCGCGGTGATGCGCCCGCCCATCGAGTAGCCCATTACGTCGGCGCGCTCGATCCCGAGATGGTCGAGGAGGCGCACGGCGTCGCCGGCCATGTCCTCGGAGCCGTAGCGGGCCGGGTCGTAGAGCTTCTCGCTCTCGCCGTGGCCGCGGTTGTCCAACGCGATGGTGCGGTAGCCGGCCTGCGTGAGCGTGCGCACCCACGTCGTGTTGACCCAGTTGACGACGTGGTTCGAGGCGAAGCCGTGGATGAGCAGGATCGGGTCGCCGCAGCCGCCGGAGGCCGGCACGTCGATGTAGGCGATGCGCACGCCGTCCGAATCGAAGCTGTCCATGGTCGCCGCTCCCCATCATGCGTACCGGCCCGCGCGGTCCGTGCCGGCTGTAAGAGCCGCGGCGCCGATCGGCAACGCGCGTGATGCTTGCCCGCGGGCGGCGCGGCTGGCATCAGCCCGGCATGAGCGACCTTCAGCCCTACGGCACCTACGCCCCGGCCGGTCTCGTCGCGGCGATCGCCCGGCGGACCGTGCGGATCTCGCCCGAGTCCTGGCGCGGACGGCGGATGGCGATGTTCCTGCGCCGCCTCGCGATCACGCTGATGCGCGGCAAGCCCCTCGACGTCGAGCGCCTCGGCGCCCGGATGCGGCTGCACCCCTACAACAACAACTGCGAGAAGAAGGTGCTGTTCACGCCGCAATTCTTCGACCCGCAGGAGCGCGCCCTGCTCAAGGCGCGGCTTCGGCCGGGCTGCGTCTTCCTCGACATCGGCGCCAACATCGGCGCCTACGCCCTGTTCGTGGCCGCGTTCGCCGGCCCGCAGGCGCGGATCGTCGCGGTTGAGCCGCAGCCCGACGTGTTCGACCGGCTGACCTTCAACATCGCGCAGAATGCATTCCATTCGGTCAAGGCCGTGGCCTGCGCGGTCGCCGACAAGTCCGGCGAGCTGACGCTGTTCGTCGATCCGCGCAATCGCGGCGAATCGAGCCTCAAGATCGTCGGCACCAACGAGAGCGCGCAGATCAAGGTGCCTGCGGTGACCCTGATGGACCTCGTGCGCAGCGAGGGCCTGACCCGGATCGACGCGATCAAGCTCGACGTGGAGGGCGCCGAGGACCTGATCCTCGAGCCGTTCCTGCGCGAGGCGCCCCCTGCCCTGCTGCCGACACTGCTGGTGATCGAGGACGGCACCGACCAGTGGCAGATCGATCTGCCCAAGCTCCTGGAAGGCCACGGCTACCGCGAGATCGGCCGCACCCGGCTGAACCGGATGTTCGAGCGGAGCGCCTGAGCAGGCTCCGATCGCGAAACCGGCATCCGGTTTCACCGATCCTGCGAGGATCGGGTCGGCGTCGCGCGCCGCGGGTCGAGATGCGTGTTCACGTAGAGGTCGCCGACCGTGCAGATCGAGCCGAGCCCGGCGAATTCGATCACGTCGCCGGCCGAGCGGAGCACCCGGACCGCCCAAAGGTCCGCCGCGTCGCGCTCGTGGATCGTCACCGCGACCGCATCCTGGTCGACGATCACGATGCAGCGGTTCGGCGGGTGGTCCCGATAGAACCGGAGCTTGCTCGCCAGGATGCGCCCGCGGTCGCTCGCCGACGGCACCTCCATCACGAGATGGAAGCGATCCGTGAAATTGCGCTCGGTGTCGATGTCGATCATCATCACCTCGGGCTCGGGTCGATAGGGCGAATCCGGCGAGACCTCGATCCCGATCTCGCGGTCGGCGTGCCATTCCGGGCGGCGGCTCCTGAGCGCCGCGTTGAGATGGCGCTTGAAGTTGCTGGCGATGCGCTGATGCCCGATCCGCGGTGCCGCCGACTGCATGGGAAGCCCCGCGATCAGTTCCCATCGCTCCTCCGACGGACGCGTCTCGAGGAACTCGCGGAAGTCGGCGACATCGAACAGGACGGGTTCACGGATCGCGCGATCGGCCATCGGGATGCCTCGGGCGGCCGGAGCGCACGCCGCAGCCTCGCCACCACCGTACCATGCGTCGGGGAGCGCGGAAAACGCGCGTCAGGGCGGCGTGACGATCGGGATCGCGTCGGCGATCGTCACGCCCTCCCGGTCGATCCGGCAGCGATAGGCGTAGGTCTCGACCCCCGCCGCACGCGCCAAGCGAAAAGCCCGGTCGAAGGCGGGATCGATGTCGCGGGCGACGTCGAAGGCGTCCGCCCGCATCTGGACCACGACGATCACCATCGCGCGCCCGCCGGCCGCGACGACCTCGGCGAGGTCCCGCATGTGCCGCGCGCTGCGGGCGGCGATGCAGTCGGGAAACTCGGCGAGGCCCGCCCGCCGCATCAGGTGGCAGTTCTTCACCTCGACGTGGACCGGCGGCAGCCCCTCGCCGCTCGCCACGAAGTCGACGCGGCTCGCCGCGCCGTAGCGGACCTCCGGCCTCAATGCCGCGTAGCCGTCGAGCGGCGCGAGACCGCCGGCGGCGAAGGCCTCGGCGACGAGCGCGTTCGGGCGCATCGTGTTGATCCCGACCCATTGCGGGCCGCCGGGCAGGTCGGCCTCCACCAGCTCCCAGGAATACTTCAGCTTGCGCGTCGGGCCGTCGGCCGGCGAGAGCAGCACCCGGTTGCCGGCGGCGTTCAGGCCCATCATCGCGCCGGGATTGGCGCAATGCGCCGTGACGCGCGTGCCGTCGGCGAGGTCCACGTCGGCGAGGAAGCGCTTGTAGCGCTGCACCAGGCGGCCTTCGATCAGGGGTTCGGGAAAGCGCATGGGGTCCGGGCTGCGTCGCGGTGGCGGTCCATAGCCGACAGGCGCCCGCGCATGAAAGCGCCGTCGGTGGTCGCGCAGCCGCCGCCGCGCTATCTGCGGCGGGACCGAGGACGGCGAGCCCCATGACAATCGATTCCACGAGCATCACCGCCGCGATCCTGGTGATCGGCGACGAGATCCTGTCCGGCCGGACGAAGGACAAGAACATCGGCACGATCGCCGACTATCTCACCGCCGTCGGCATCGACCTGCGCGAGGTTCGGATCGTCCCCGACGAGCCGGACGCCATCGTCGGCGCCGTGGACGCGCTCCGGGCCGGCCACACCTACCTGTTCACCACCGGCGGCATCGGCCCGACCCACGACGACATCACCGCCGATTGCGTCGCCAAGGCCTTCGGCGTCGGCATCGACGTCGATCCCCGCGCCAGGGCGATGCTGCTGGAGCGCCACAAGCCGGAGGACCTGAACGCGGCGCGCTTGCGCATGGCGCGGATCCCGGACGGCGCGGACCTGATCGCCAACCCGATCTCGAAGGCGCCGGGCTTCCGCATCGGCAACGTCTTCGTCATGGCCGGCGTGCCGTCGGTCATGCAGGCGATGCTCGACCAGATCGGCCCGACGCTGCCGACCGGCGCGCGGATGCTGTCCGAGACGGTGGAGGCCGGCAACCTGCCCGAGGGCAACTACGCCGCCGACCTCGCCGAGATCGCGAAGGCCTACGCCGACGTGTCGATCGGCTCCTATCCGTCGATGACGAAGGACGGGTTCGCCAACCGCATCGTCACCCGCGGCAAGGACGCCGCCTCGGTGGCGCGCGCCCGGGCCGAGATCGAGGCGCTGGTGTCGCGCCTTCGCGGCTGACGGCCGATCCGTCCCTGAATCCGGTTCGTGGAGCGTTTGCGTGATGGCCGAACCGAAGCAGGACGACAAGGAAGCTCGGCGCGACGCGCACAAGGAGGCGGTGGCCGGGATCGGTCGCCCCGACGCCTTCGTCCTGCACGAGGTGATCCGGCGCGAGGGCAACGAGGAACTGCGGCGCAACGGGGGGGCGCTGTTCCTCTCGGCCTTCGCGGCGGGGCTCAGCATCGCGCTCTCGCTGATCGTGCCGGGGGTGCTCAAGACCCACCTGCCCGAGGGCGAGTGGACCAAGATCCTGACGACGATGGGCTACGCGGTCGGCTTCCTGGTGGTGGTGCTCGGGCGCCAGCAGCTGTTCACCGAGAACACCATCACGCCGATCCTGCCGCTGCTGCACGACCGATCGGCCAAGACCGCCTGGCGGGTGCTGCGCCTGTGGATCGTCGTGCTTGCGGGCAACATCCTGGCGACGCTGGCGATCGCCGCCGTGCTGGCCCATTCCGGCGCGTTCGAGCCGTCGGTGAAGGCGGCCTTCGCCGAGATCAGCCATCAGGCCATCGCGTTTCCGTTCTGGGACACGGTGCTGAAGGCGATCTTCGCCGGGTGGATGATCGCCCTGATGGTGTGGTTCCTGCCGGCCACCGGGACCGCGGCGCCGTTCGTGATCTTCCTGATGACCTGGCTGGTCTCGCTCTGCGGGCTCGCCCACATCGTCGCCGGCTCGGTCGAGGCGTTCTACCTCGTGGTCACCGGCGCGGCGACGATGGGCGAGTACGCCGAGCGCTTCTTCGTGCCGACGCTGCTCGGCAACGTCTTCGGCGGCATCACCCTGGTCGCGGTGCTGAATTACGGCCAGGTCGCGCCCGAGGTCGAGGAGAGCCGCGAGGTCGAGGAGGCCGAGGGCGGCCCGAGCCAGGACTGAGAGGGGGACTGCATCCGCTTCGCGACGGAGAGGCGTGACAGGGCGCGGCCCGTGTTGGCTTTCGCGCTGAAACGACCCAAAACCCTCTCTCGAAACGCGGGGGTCGCGTCCGTGCCCGGTTCTCGACGCGGTCGCGCCCTGAGGAAACCGAGGACGAGGAGCGCCGCGCATGCGGCCGGGAATGGGACGATGCGCTCGCTGAAGGTCCGCTTCGCCTTGCTGCTCGGGTCGATCGCCCTCGTCGTCGTCCTGGCGGCGGCGGGCGTGCTCGCGGCGATCGGGGCGGCCGAGCGCACCATCGACCGGACGCTGGCGGCGCAGGGCCGCCTCGAGCTTCTGGCCGAGCTGTCGGGCCGGATGACGCAGTTCGGCATGGCGGCGGTCGAGACCATCGGCAATCCCGATCTCGCACCGGAGGCGATGGGGATCGCGCGCAGCAACGTCGACCGGGCGCTCACGACCGTCGACGAGGCGCTGTCGAGATCCGTCGCCGGCAGCGACGACCCGCAGGACCGGATGCAGTACGCCCTGCGAAGCCGCCCGATGGCGCAGCTGCGCGCCGCCCGCGTGATCCTCGACCGGCAGGTGGCGCAGATCGTCCGCCAGACGGATCCGGAGAAGCGTCAGAACTCCATCAAGGGCGCGCTCAACGGCTTCGGTGCGATGACCGGCCAGCCGCTCTCGTTCCTGATCGAGGCAGAGCGCCGCAGCATGGTGCTCGGCTCGGATGCGGCGCGCGACCTCTCGCAGCGCCTGCGGATCGCGGCCGCGCTGGCGGTGCTCGCGGCGCTCGGCCTCGTCGTGCTGCTGTGGCGCAGCATCACCCGCCCGACCCTGGCGCGGATCGAGGCGGTGCGTCGCGCCGCGGGCGCCATCGGCGGCGGCAAGCTCGACACGCGTCTCTCCGTCGCGACCCGGGACGAGCTCGGCCTGCTGGTCGCCAACGTCAACCGCATGGCCGCGCGCCTGTCCCGGCGCGAGGGCCGCGTCGCCGCCGACCGCGCGGCCCTGGAGGACACGGTGGAGGCGCGCACCGCCGACCTCCGCGCCGCCAACGCGCGCCTCGAGGCGGTCGACCGCTCGCGACGCCGCTTCTTCGCCGACGTCAGCCACGAGCTTCGCACTCCGCTCACCGTCATCCTCGGGGAATGCGACCTCGCGGCCCGCGCCGGCCCGCGCATCACCGACCACGCCCCCGCCTTCGCCACCATCCGCAAGCGCGCGATGCGCCTCAAGCTGCGCGTCGAGGATCTTCTGCGGGTGGCGCGCTCGGAATCGGGCGAGATCGAGCTCGACCGCCGCGCCCTCGAGCTCGCGCCGGTCCTGGCCGAGGCGGTCGACAACCTCGCCTCGGAGGGCGCCCGCCGCCGCGTCGCGCTCGCGTTCGAGCCGGGTCCGCGGAACCTGGAGGTCCTGGCCGACCGGGAATGGCTGCGCCAGGTCGTCGAGAGCCTGATCGACAACGCTCTGCGCCATGCCACCGGCCTCACCCGGGTCGAGGTCGCCCTGTCCGGCGGCGGCACGGCGCCGGCCCGCATCACCGTCACCGACGACGGGCCGGGTTTCGGCGACCGCGAGCAGAGCCTGTTCGAGCGCTTCCGCCGCGGCGACCGCCCGGCGGAGATGGGGTTCGGGATCGGATTGGCCCTGGCGCGCTGGCTGATCGAGCAGCATGATGGCACCATCGTTCTCGGCGCCGGCGAGAACGGCGCCGGGGCGCGGCTGACCCTGGAGATCCCGCTCCTCGACCTGACGCTCGACGACGTGACGAGCCGAGACGAACGACAGATTCGGAAGGACGACGCGGCATGACGCGAATCCTCGTGGTCGAGGACGACATCGACATCCGCGGCCTTCTCACCCGCGGCCTTGAGGCGGAGGGGTTCTCCGTCGGCACCGCCGGCTGCGTCGGCGACGCGCTCGCGTCGGCGCGGAACGAGAGCCCCGAGGCGGTGGTTCTCGACATCACCCTGCCCGACGGCTCGGGGCACGACGTCTGCCGCAGCCTGCGCGAGGGCGGCTATCCCGGGCCGATCCTGTTCCTCTCGGCCCGCGACGAGATCCGCGACCGCGCCGAAGGCCTCGCGCTCGGCGCCGACGACTACATCGTAAAACCGTTCGTCTTCGACGAGCTGGTGGCGCGGCTGCGCACGCACCTGCTGCGCCGGCAGGCGGCGGAGGGGCCGCGCACGCTGATCAACGCCGGCAAGCTCGTCCTCGACCTCGACACCCGCCAGGTCACCTGCGGCGAGGCCTCAGCCCGCCTGACCCCGCGCGAGGCCGAGCTTCTGGCCATGCTGATGGAGAGCGTGAACCGCCCGGTCACCCGAGCCGACATCTTCGAGCGGCTGTGGGCGAGCCAGGGCGGCCTCTCCCTCAACGTGGTCGATGTCTATGTCGGCTACCTGCGCTCGAAGATGGCCGATTTCGTCCGGCACGGCGGCCCGCTTCTGGTCACGGTGCGGGGCCGCGGCTTCATGCTGGACTCGCGTGGGCCGGACTACCGACACTGACGCTCGCCACGGAGACGTCGCGTCCCGCGGGAGCCTGCGACGCCGAAGCCTCACAAAAAATTTGGGAGCATTAGGCAATTTAGTGCTTGATGCCGGGGCCGGAATTGCGGATACCCGTGCCGCGCCGGAAAACAAAAGCGCCATCAGTGTCTTAGGGTACTCTTAAGTTTACCTTTCGGCACCGCATGTTCGTAATCAGACGGAGAAACACCATGACCTGGGCTGCCCCGATCGTTTCCGAAATCTGCGTCGGCATGGAAGTCACCAGCTACGAGTCCGCCGAGATCGACACCTTCAACTGAGGTGTTGCGCCGAGCTGAGGGTTGTTGGCTGCATCGGACCACTCCATGCGCGTCCTGATCCTCGGCTCGGCTGCCGGCGGCGGGCTTCCCCAGTGGAATTGCCGCTGCCCGAACTGCCGGCTCGCCCGCAGCGAGCCCGACCGCGTCAGGCCGCGGACCCAGTCGAGCATCGCCGTCTCCACCGATGGCGGGGATTGGCTCCTGGTGAACGCCTCGCCGGACATCCGGCAGCAACTCTTCGACAACCCGGCGATGCATCCGCGGGAAGGCCTGCGCCACTCACCGATCCGCGCCGTGCTGCTCACCAACGGCGACGTCGATCACGTCGCCGGCCTTCTGACGCTGCGCGAGGGCCAGCCCTACACGCTCTACGGCACCGGCAGCATCCTCGGCTCGGTCGCCGAGAACCGCGTCTTCGACGTGATGGCCGAGGGCGTCGTCGTCCGGGAGGCGATCACGCTCGGCCGGCGCTTCGAGCCGCTGCCGGGACTTGCGGTCACGCTGTTCTCGGTGCCCGGCAAGGTCCCGCTCTGGCTCGAGGATGCCGATCTCGAGCTCGGCGCCGAATCCGAGAGCACGGTCGGCGCGATGATCGAGGCCGGCGGCCGCCGCCTCGCCTACATTCCCGGCTGCGCCCGCGTCACCGAGGATCTGAAGGCCCGGATCGCCGGCGTCGACGCGCTGCTCTTCGACGGCACGGTGCTGCACGACGACGACATGATCCGCGCCGGCGTCGGCACCAAGACCGGATGGCGCATGGGGCACGTGCCGATGCGGGGCGACGGCGGCTCGGTCGCCGGCCTGAAGGATGTCGCGATCGGTTCGCGCGTCTTCGTCCACATCAACAACACCAACCCCGTCCTCGTCGAAGGCTCGCCCGAGCGCGCGGCGGTCGAGGCGGACGGATGGGTCGTCGCCCATGACGGGCTCACCCTGAGCCTCTGACGGCGACGACCGGGCGCGGTTGGCATTTGTCGGCCCCGCGACCTATCTCATGACGGGATGTGCGCGATTCGATTGCGCCGCGAAGCCGCCGCCAGACGCGGTGATCGACAGACGACCAGGAAACGCCTCCGAACGGACGCTTGGTGACGCCATGAACGCAGTGTTCCCGACCCCTCAATCCGACACGTCCGAGCGCCTGCTCAGCCCCGACGAGCTCGAGGCGGCGCTGCGCGACATCGGCGCCCGGCGCTATCACAACCTGCATCCGTTCCACCGCCTGCTGCACGACGGCAAGCTGAGCAAGGATCAGGTCCGGGCCTGGGCGCTGAACCGCTACTACTACCAGGCGATGATCCCGGTGAAGGACGCCGCGGTGCTGGCGCGGATGACCGACGCCGCGCTCCGCCGCGTCTGGCGCCAGCGCATCGTCGACCACGACGGCGATGCGCCGGGCGACGGCGGCATCGAGCGCTGGCTGAAGCTCGCCGAGGGCGTCGGCTTCCGGCGCGACTACGTCGAGTCGACCGCCGGCATCCTGTCGGCCACCAAGTTCTCGGTCGAGGCCTACGTGCACTTCGTCGCGGAGCGCTCGCTGCTGGAGGCGATCGCCTCGTCGCTCACCGAGATGTTCTCGCCGAACATCATCTCAGAGCGCGTTTCGGGCATGCTGAAGAACTACGACTTCATCACCAAGGAGACGCTGGCGTACTTCGAGAAGCGCATGACTCAGGCGCCGCGCGACGCCGACTTCGCCCTCGATTACGTCAAGCGCCATGCCACCACGCCCGAGCTGCAACGTCAGGCGATGGCGGCGCTGACCTTCAAGTGCAACGTGCTGTGGACCCAGCTCGACGCGCTGTACTTCGCCTACGTCGCGCCCGGGATGATCCCACCCGACGCCTGGACGCCCGGCACCGGGCTCGTCGCCGAGACGCAACCGGGGGCACCCGGCACCGGCCGCCTGTCGGCGACCGACGTGCCGCGCCTGCCCCGCGGCGTGCGGATGCGGTTCGACCAGACCCGCGACAAGCACGTGCTGCTCGCCCCCGAGCGCACCTTCGACCTCGACGCCAACGCCGTCGCGGTCCTCAACCTCGTCGACGGCAAGACCAGCGTCGCCGCCATCGCCGACCGGCTCGGCGAGACCTACGCCGCCGACCCGCGCGCGATCGAGGTCGACGTGCTGGCCATGCTGAACGACCTCGCCGGAAAGAGGGTGCTGGAGCGATGAACGCGCTGACCCCGAACGCGGCGGCGATCCCGGCCCCGGTCGGGCTGCTCGCCGAGCTGACGCACCGCTGCCCGCTGCGCTGCCCGTACTGCTCGAACCCGCTCGACCTCGACCGACGCTCGCGCGAGCTCGACACCGCGACCTGGCAGCGGGTGCTGACCGAGGCCGCGGGCCTCGGCGTGCTCCATGTCCACCTGTCCGGCGGCGAGCCGACGGCGCGCAACGACATCGTCGAGATCACCGAGACCTGCGCCAAGCTCGGGCTGTACTCGAACCTGATCACCTCCGGCGTCGGCGGCGCCCTGTCCAAGCTCCAGGCGCTCTACGACGTCGGCCTTGACCACGTGCAGCTCTCGGTGCAGGGCGTGGACGCGGCCAACGCCGAGAAGATCGGCGGCCTGAAGAACGCGCAGCCGCAGAAGATGGAGTTCGCCGCCAAGGTGACCGAGCTCGGCCTGCCGCTGACGCTGAACTCGGTGATCCACCGCGGCAACATCCATGAGGTCGAGGGCTTCATCGACCTCGCGGTGAAGCTCGGCGCCAAGCGCCTCGAGGTGGCGCACACGCAGTATTACGGCTGGGCCTACGTCAACCGCGCCGCGCTGATGCCGGACAAGGCCCAGGTCGATCAGTCGATCCGCATCGTCGAGGCGGCCCGCGAGCGCCTCAAGGGCCAGCTCGTCATCGATCTCGTCGTGCCGGACTACTACGCGAAGTACCCGAAGGCGTGCGCCGGCGGCTGGGGTCGCAAGCTGATCAACGTGACGCCGCAGGGCAAGGTGCTGCCGTGCCATGCGGCCGAGACGATCAGCCATCTCGAGTTCTGGCACGTGACCGAGCATTCGCTCGGCGACATCTGGGCGAACGCCCCGGCCTTCACCGCCTATCGCGGCACCGACTGGATGCAGGAGCCCTGCCGCTCCTGCGACCGGCGCGAGAAGGATTGGGGCGGCTGCCGCTGCCAGGCGCTGGCGCTCGCCGGCGATGCGGCGGCGACGGACCCCGCCTGCTCGCTGTCGCCCCTGCACGCCAAGGTGCGGGCGCTCGCCGTCGAGGAGGCGGCCGAGACGCCGCCCGACTACACCTACCGGACGATCGGGGCCAACATCCCGGCGCCACGCAAGGAGGACGCCCTCTCGTGAAGTGTTTCGTGATCGTCGCTGCGCTGCTTGCCGCGACCCCGGCGCTCGCCGTCGAGGGGGCGCCCGCCGCCCCGGCTCCTGCCCCCGCCGCAGCCGCGCCGGAACAGGCGAACGCCGCGGCGCCCCCGAGCGCGGCCGACCTGCTGTTCGAGCAGCCGCAGCTGAAGAACGCCGCCGCCGGCTCGACGCTGACCTACGACTACCTGCGCCGGTCCGGCATCGCGAAGGGCCCGTTCGGGCCGCCGCTCGACGACACGATCAAGCTCACCCTCGAGCCGGGCACGGGCGGCGACGGCCGCAACATCGCCGTCGAGATGTTCTCGGGCACCAACCGGTTCCCCGCCGGCCCGTTCGAGGACATGTCCGGCAACCCGGTGATCCCGCTGTTCCTGGAGAACCACCTGGCCAATCTCGCCCGGGTGCTGCAGGCCAACCCGCGCTACCTGAAGCTGGCGATCCGCAAGGGCCTTCGCGACGGCGCCACCGTCACACCGATCAAGGTCGACTACAAGGGCCGCTCGGTCGACGCCTGGCAGGTGGTGTCCAAGCCCTTCCTCGGCGATGGGATGGCCCAGCGCATGCGCGGCATGGACAACATGACCTACACCTTCGTCACCTCTCCCGAGGTGCCCGGCGAGATCGTCTCGATCGAGGCGCAATCGAAGAATGCCGAGGGCGGCGAACTCTTGGAGGAGCGGCTGAGCTATGATCAGAAAGCTGGTTGAGGGCTTTGCCCTGTCCGGTGTCGCGCTGACGATGCTGGCGATGCCGGTCGTCGCGGCGGATGCCGAGAACGACTACCCGACCGACGCGCGCGTCGATTACGTCTTCGGCTGCATGGCCGCCAACGGCCAGACCCGCGAGGCGATGCAGCGCTGCACCTGCTCGATCGACCAGCTCGCGGCGATCCTGCCCTACGACAAGTACGTGCAGGCGAGCACCGTGCTGTCGATGCGCCAGGGCATCGGCGCGCGCTCGAACGAGTTCAAGTCGACCAAGGTGTTCGACGACAAGGTCGCCGACCTCCGCCGCGCCCAGGCCGAGGCCGAGATCCGCTGCTACCGCGGCTGAGGCGTCGCCCAGGAAGATTGGAGAGGCCGCCCGGTACCGGGCGGCCTTTTCTCATGGCAACGGGCGCCGTTGCTTCGCCCGGAAAAACCGGCCACATCGACGCGGCGGGAGCCGCCCGCGACGAGCTAGAGAAGCGACGCCCCTTGAGCCATCGACCCGCCGCCCTCGCCGGCTTGCTGCCCGAACTGGGCCGGCGGACCCTCGTGATGGGCATCCTCAACGTCACGCCGGATTCCTTCTCGGATGGCGGCCGCTTCGTCGGCGAGGAAGCCGCCTGCCGGCAGGCCGACGCGCTGGCTGCCGAGGGCGCCGCGCTGGTCGATATCGGCGGCGAGTCCACCCGCCCCGGCCACGTTCCGGTGCCGGCCGAGGAGGAGCAGGCCCGCGTCCTTCCGGCGATCCGGGCCCTGGCGAACCGGCTCTCCGTCCCGATCTCGATCGACACCTACAAGGCCTCGACCGCCGAGAGCGCGCTGGCGGCCGGCGCCCGCATCGTCAACGACGTCTGGGGCCTGCAGCGCGAGCCCGACATCGCCCTCGTCGCCGCCGACCACGGCGCGCCGGTGATGATCATGCACAACCGCGAGACGATCGACGCCGGCCTCGACATCGTCTCGGACATGCTGCGCTTCTTCGAGGTCTCGCTCGGCATCGCCCGCCGGGCCGGCATCCCCGACGGCGACATCGTGCTCGATCCGGGCATCGGCTTCGGCAAGAGCTGGAACCAGCACCTCGAAGCGTTGCGGCGCCTGCCCGAGATCCGCGCCCTCGGCTTCCCCATCCTCGTGGGCGTCTCGCGCAAGTCGCTGCTCGGCCGGCTGCACGACCGCGAGACCGCGCCGGCCGACCGGCTCAACGGATCGCTCGCGGCGCATGCGCTTGCCGCGACGCTCGGCGCCGACATCGTCCGCGTCCACGACGTCGCCGCCCATGTCGACGCGATGCGCGTGGTCGACGCCGTCCTGCGCCCGGGAGACCGCCGATGAGCGACCGCATCCTCGTCGAGCGCATCGCGGTCTTCGCCCATCACGGCGTGCTGCCCGAGGAGACGCGCCTCGGGCAGCGCTTCTACCTGTCGCTCGATGCGGCCCTCGACCTAGCTCCCGCCGGCCGCTCCGATGACGTGACGCGGACGGTGAGCTACGCCGACCTCGCCGCCATCGCGGTCTCGATCGCCACCGAGCGGCGCTTCGACCTGATCGAGGCGCTGGCCGAGGCGATCGCCGGCGAGATCCTGGCGCGGTTTCCGGCTCTCGAGGCGATCACCGTACGGGTCGACAAGCCGAGCGCGCCGGTTCCCGCGAACCTCGACGGGATCGCGGTCCTGATCACCCGCAGGCGGGAGGCCCGGGCATGACGCAAGCCTATCTCGGCCTCGGCAGCAACATCGGCGACAAGGCCGGGCATCTCGCCGCCGCGGTGCGGGGGCTCGCGGCCGTTCCCGGCATCCGGATCACCGCGCGGTCGTCCGACTACCGCACCCCGCCCTGGGGCGAGACCGATCAGGACTGGTTCCTCAACGGCGCCCTCGCCATCGAGACCGACCTCGACCCGCACGCCCTGCTCGATACCTGCCTCGGCGTCGAGCGCGATCTCGGCCGCATCCGCGAGCGCCGCTGGGGGCCGCGCGTGATCGACATCGACGTGCTGTCCTATGCCGGCGCCGAGGTCTCGGACGAGCGCCTCGTCCTTCCGCACCGCTACGTCCGCGAGCGCGCCTTCGTGCTGGTGCCGCTCGCCGAGATCGCGCCCGACCTCGTCATCGGCGGCGAGACCGTCGCCGACGCGCTGGCCAAGCTCGACCGCAGCGGCATCGAGCGGAACTGAACGCATCCCGGAACGACGAAGGGCCGGGCGTTCGCCCGACCCTTCGCGAGTGTTATGATATCCTGTCGACGACGCGTTCAGTGCGCGTTCGGCGCGAGCAGCTTGTTCTCTTCCTCTTCGAGCAGCGGCACGTCGAAGTCGCGAAGCACCGCTTCGATGTCGGAGCGGCGCTTGCGCAGGATGGTGTTCAGCGACCGCTTCCAGTCGTTCTCGCCGATCCGTACCGCCATGGCGATGCGGTAGCTCATCGGCGGGCGATCCGGCTCCTTCAGGAGCGGAATCACGTCCATCGCCGTGCCGCTCTGCTTGGCCAGCCACCCGGCGGACGGTCCCCAGAGCACCGCGGCGTCGATCTGCCCGGCCGCGAGGTCGGACACGATCTCGGCACCCACCGTCTGGTTCTTGCGGGCCGGGTCGAGCTGATACGGCGCGTAGGCCTTCATGCTCGAGATCAGGCCGAGGTCGCCCATCCGGTTGACCGGCGGCGTCCCGGCGATGACGCCGATGCGCTTGCCCTTGAGCCTGGGGTCGTCGAGCCCGGTCACCCCCGCCAGATCGCCCTGCTTCACGATGAGCGTGTAGACCGAGCGATAGTACGGATTGGTGTTCTGGACGCCCTCGCTGCCGAGGGCTGACCCGACGATCAGGTCGCACAGGCCGGTGCCGAGGGTGTTGCGGACGAAGCCGGGCCCCTGGGTCAGCCAGTAGTAGCGGACCTTGATCTTCAGCTCGTCGGCGATGATCGCCGCGATGCGGTTCTCGAATCCGTCCTCCTTGCGCTCGGAGAACGGCATGTTGCCCGGGTCGCCGCAGACGCGAAGCACGTCTGCCGTGACGAGATCGGGGACGTTCTGCGCCGCCGCGTCCTGCACCCCTGCCAGGAGAGGCAGGAGCGCGATCGCGACGGCGACGTGGGTGCGTGCGCGGCGCATCAGCCGCCCATGCACTCCTTCTCGGCCTTCTTGGCGGCTTCGGGCTTGTCTTCCTTGTCGCCCGGGCGGACGCGACCCATCGCGCCGGAGGCGCGGGCCTTCAGGTAGACGTAGAGGTCGTCCGAGTAGCACATGACGTTCTTGTTATCGCCGAAGGCGGGCATGACCTTCTGGTCGGACGAGCTCACGTCCTGCTTGCCGCCGGCCAGGATGCCGATGAACTCCTCGTAGGAGAGGTGCTTGAGCGAGTCTTTGAGCGCCGGCGCGTAGGTCGAGCCCATGCCGTCCGGGCCGTGGCAGACGTGGCACTCGGCGTGATAGCGGCGGTAGCCGGAGTAGGTGTACCAGTCGAACTTCTTGCCCGCGTCGGTGATGTGGAAGGTCGGGTGACCTTCGGCATCGAAGTACTTGCCCTCTTCGACCTTCACCGCGGCATCCTTCTTGAGGAGCTTGTCGTCGGGCTCGGCCGACTTGTCGTCGGTGTTCAGCGAGTTGGCGAGGGCGGGATCGGCGGGCTTGGCATCCTCAGCATGTACGGCGACCATCGAGACGGACGCTAGGGCGAGGGCGGCCAGGAACGGCCGCGTGACGGATTTGCTGAGGTAATGCAACGCAAAAATCTCCCTGGGACCTGAAGGTCGAGCCGCTCTCAGGCGGCCTTTCGCAGCCTTCTTGAGGGCATTCTAATCATAAGAATGCCGGCGCGGAAACCCGCGCCGGCACTCATTTCAGAGTGGCTTCGTGCGACCGATTAGTTCGGCAGCGCGAAGACGGTGAGCTGACCACCGAGGTTGGTGTAGCTCGAGAGGGCGGCGTAACCACCCACCGCGCCGAGACCGGCGTTCGGGTCGGTCAGGCCGGCCGCGAGGCCGATGCCGGCCCAGCCACCGACACCCGACAGGATGCCGACGTACTGCTTGCCCTTGTGCTGGTAGGTCATCACGTTGCCGATGATGCCCGACGGGGTCTTGAACTTGTACAGTTCCTTACCCGTCTTGGAGTCGACGGCCTTCAGGTAGCCCTCGAGCGTGCCGTAGAAGACCACGTCGCCGGCGGTGGCGAGAGCGCCCGACCAGACCGAGAACTGCTCGGCGTTCGACCACTTGATCTTACCCTCGACGCCGTCCCAGGCGATGAAGTTACCCATGCCGCCATGGCTGTTCGGCGCGGGGTACATCGACAGGGTCGCACCGACGTAGGGCTGGCCCGGGGTGTAGGTCACCCGGAACGGCTCGTAGTCCATGCAGACGTGGTTGGTGGGCACGTAGAACAGGTTGGTCTTC
>NZ_JAKSXU010000211.1:0-317 GCF_022829325.1 Methylobacterium sp. J-092
ACACCCCGGAGCTTCCGGAGGACCTTGTCGCCTTCCTGCGTGCCGGGTCGGCGCCGCTGGTCTTTACCTACGGTTCGGGCATGCGGCAGGGGCGCTCGTCCTTCGTGACGGCCATGCGGCTCTGCCGGCGGATGGGCCGCCCGGGCGTCTTCCTGGCGCCCCAGACTGGGCAGGCTCCATCGAACCTGCTGCCAGATGCGATCCACGTGCCTTAGGCTCCGCGCACGACCCTTCTGCCGCACGCGGCCGCCTTGATCCACTACGGCCGTATCGACACCGCGGCCTTGGCGCCGCGCGCCGGCGTACGCACGCCCATC